>DAOWBD010000047.1 GCA_030634235.1 Candidatus Omnitrophota bacterium
AAGGCTTCAATAACTTTTTCCGGTGTAAAGGGAAGTTCTTTTAAGCGGATGCCGACGGCATCGTAAATCGCATTAGCAATGGCGGCCGAAGTCGGCAGCAATGACGCCTCCCCCATGCCCTTGGCGCCAAAGGGCCCTTGCGGATCGTTGGTCTCGATCAGGATCGATTCGATCGGCGGCGTGCCGACGGACCGCGGCAGGCGGTAGTTCGCGAAGTTGCCGTTGGCCGGCCTTCCCTTTTTATCGAACTGTAAATTTTCCATGAACGTGTAGCCGATCCCCATCGCGAGCGACCCTTCAATCTGCCCCTCGACGGACTGCGGGTTGATCGCCTTGCCGATATCGTGAGCGTCCCACATTTTTAGGATCGTGACCTCGCCGGTATCTGTGTCGACCTCGACCTCCGCAATCTGCGATTCGAACCCGTAACTTCCGGAAACGTTTCCCTCTCCTGTTCTAAAATCAATGGGAGTGGTTTTGGGATTGTAACTTCCTCGGCCGATGATCTGTTTTCCGTAGTTGAAAGAATAACTTAACTCGACGGCTTCATCGAAAGTCATGATAACGGAATTATCTTTCGTGTTGATCACCTTTTCGGATTTTATATCAAGCTCAGCAATGGTAAGGTTATGTTCCTTGGCGACAATTTCAAGGATCTGCGTTTTAGCGTCGCGCGCGCCTGCGATGGTTGCGTTGCCGGTAATAAAAGTCACACGGCTGGCGAAACTTCCGGTATCAAAAGGTGTGATCTCGGTGTCGCCGGCTTTGATCTTGATGCGGCTGTAACTGACGCCGAGTTCCTGACAGGCGATCTGCGAAAGTGCGGTGTCGGAACCCTGTCCGGTGTCGGCGGCGCCGGTAAATAAATAGACGGAACCGTCCTCTTCGACCTTGATGATCGAGCCGGCGGATTCATGGGACTTGTACATCTTCGATCCCATTACGTCGGCGGCGATTCCGATACCAAGGCCACGGCGCAGATGTTTTTGCTTTCCTCTTTTTTCTGACCAGCCGGCGGCTTTGGTGGAACGTTCGATGCATTCTTTAATTCCGTTGGAGGAGATGATCAACTTATTGATAGTGGTCATATTCGGGGTTGTAATATTTTTCAAGCGGAATTCGACCGGATCCATGCCGATTCCCTCGGCAAGCATGTCCATATGCGACTCGATGGCAAATCCTGCCTGCACGCCGCCAAAGCCGCGCATCGCGCCGCTTATAGGTGTGTTTGTATACACACGGTAACCGGTAACACGTAAATGCTGGATCTTGTAGACCATAAAAATGCGCATAATAGCAGCGGCTAGGACGGTTGGCCCGTAGCTGCAATAGGCACCCCCATCGGCAATAACCTCTCCCGTGACGGCGGCGATCGTGCCGTCTTTTTTAACGCCGGATTTAAGTTTATAGATTATGCTGTGTTTCCGTCGGGACGCGAGGAATTCTTCTTCCCGGTTGTAACATATTTTCACCGGAAGGCCGCCCGCTTTTTTTGACAACAGGCAGGCCGAGAAATCCATTGGGAGCATTTCAAGCTTTCCGCCGAACCCGCCGCCGACGGCCATCTTGATGACACGAATGTTGTTTAAGTCCATCTTCAATGTTTTGGCGAGTGTCTCGCGGCATTTGAACGGCGCCTGCGTCGACGCCCAGAGCGTGACCTTATTGTTAAACTTTTCCCATTGGGCGACACAGACATGCGGTTCCATCGCCGCTTGGTGTGCGGCCGGAGCATAAAAAAGATCTTCACGGACATAGTCTGCTTCTTTTAGGGCGCGATCAGAGTTGCCGAAATTGACGGGGAAGATAACAGCAATATTGTTCAATGATTCATGGATTTGCGGCGCGCCGGGTTTCATCGCCTCTTGGACATCGACGACGTGCGGCAGCACTTCGTACTTCACGTCGATCAGCTTCAGCGCTTCAAGGGCCGTTTCTTCATTGACGGCAGCGACGGCCCCGATCTCGTCGCCGACATAGCGCACCTTCTCGGACTCGAGCGCCATCTGATCAATCGTATGCGGGAAGTAAAATTCATTGGACCCGAACTTGATCTCGTCGGTATCTTTGGCGGTAATGACGGCGCGCACTCCGGCCAAGGCCTCGGCTTTGGAGGTATCAATGCTGATGATCTTTGCGTGTGGGTGCGGGCTGCGGATCATTTTGCCGATGAGCATATTGGCAAAGTTCAGGTCAACGGCATATTTAGTCTGTCCTGTGACGATGCCTTTACCATCAATACGCGGCATGCTTTTCCCGACGGGATCAAGATATTCTTTATTACTTTGATTTTTCATCGTTCATTTTCTTGCCGGCTTGTCCGACGGCTTCAAATATTTTTAAGTAACCGGCGCAACGGCATAAATGGCCATCTAAACCTTTTTTAATTTCTTCTAATGATGGATCTGTGTTTTTATCAAGAAGGGCTTTTGAGGACATGATCATCCCCGGTATGCAAAAACCGCATTGTACAGCTCCTTTGTCGATAAATGATTTTTGGATCGGATGAAGTTCCTCTCCGTCGGCGAGTCCCTCGATCGTCGTGATGTCATCTCCTTCGACGTCACAGGCGAGCGTGATACAGGAAAGGACCGACTTGCCGTTAATGATGACCGTGCAGGCGCCGCACTCGGAATCATCGCAAGCGGTTTTCGTTCCCGTCAAACCTAAATGGTCGCGCAGAACCTCAAGCAATGTTTCATTCCCTTTAAGTTCCAGGCTGTATTTTTTATTGTTGATCGTTAATGTCGTCATTTCTCTCCGATGATTTCCGTAAGGGCGTCTTTGATTGCCACGCGGAACATGTGTTTTTTATAGTCGCTGCTGCGCACATCATAGATCGCTTCATCTAAATGATTGAGCGCCTCTTGCGCGAGGTTCTTCGACGGGCCGCTTTGATTGATAAGATCTTCAAGAGCGCGATCGCGCTGGGTGAAGGCGACACAGTTGTTGACCGCGACACGCGTATTTTTAAATTTCTTTCCGTCACGATTTGTTTTAATCAGCAAGGATAGTAAAGGAATATCGAGATGCGGGGATTTCTTGACGCGGTGGTAAGTGACCAGTGCTTTGGTATCTTTCTTGATTGCCGCGTGCACAAAAAGTTTGTCTGTTTTTGCGCCACCAGCGAAAAATTCTTCGGCAGAGACATTCTCCTGTTTCCCGTCCGGCCCCGCAAAACACAGGTCTGCTTCCAATCCCACCATGACCGCCGGCATTTCGGTCCACGTGTAACGGCAGGTCAGGTTTCCGCCAACGGTAGCCATATTACGGATCTGGCTTGTTCCGATATTCTTCGCGGCGACTTTAAGGATCTCAGTGTTGCCTGTCAGTAACGGAAAATCAAGGATCTCGGTCATTGTGGTCATGGCCCCAATAACGAGATGATCCCCCTCTTCTTGGATGCCTTTAAGTTCAGCGACCTTCTTCAGGCTCATGACATGCTCCGGGGTCTTACCTCCCTTTCTTTTCAACCGCTTGAGGTTGTTGAGTAAAAAGGTCCCCCCTGCCTGGAGCTTGACGTTTCCTAAGCTCGTATAGAGTTCGGCCGCTTCAGAAATTGTCTTTGGTGCATGGAATGTAAATGGATTTAATAACATTAGAAGTAGTTAAATTTTACTATATTATTTTCGTTAGTATATCAGAAACCTTATTTTTGACAAGCTCTAAATAAACCGATTACGGATTGGATAAACATCCATAGACCGATAATGGCTCCGGTTACGCCTAAAACGATAAGGCTGATCTTTACGACAAGCAGTGGTGGAGCCTTTAATGATAATACTGTTGTCAGTGCAATATACCAGAAGAGCCATCCACAGAAAAGCCTGAGATTGATCATTCTTCCGTCATACGTCAGCGGTTCCTTCTGCTCTTCGTTCTTCGAAATGGACTTAAAAATAAGCGCGAGTAAAGCTGCGATGATAATGCTGATCACGATCATCGGCACGACAGGGAAATCCGTCGGCGCGTGCCCGTGGCTTTTGTTCGTTGCATTGAACAGAAAATAGATGTAGGCGATGACTGCAAAGGCGATCACTCCGATACGTTCCCAATGGGAAAGGATCACGTCTTTAATGTCCCCGACAAAGCGCAATAACAGGACCCATAGAGAGAGGATGATCGCGGAGATGCTCACAAGAGATACGAGAGTCATGATATTCCAGCCTTCGAGGATCAGTTTAGAACTCACGACGGGGAACATAATAAACGGAACGAGCAGGAACAAGCGGTCGATCCATTTGTTCGGGGGGATCGGCAAGGGCATATAGAGTACCCTTCTTGCGAAATAGGCCGGCGCAAGGAACGAGAAGAACGCGTGATAAAAAAGAATGATAAAGGCAATGGGTCCCGGGGCGACACCGAAGATCCTCCACACGTTGGGCTGGGTCCCGTAAAAAATAACCTTTGCGACGTATGTTTCAGTGATGATCCCGACCAGGGCGCCGAACAGGTACCAAATCTTAAAGTCCCTGACTTTCCAGCGCATCAGCGCGTCGATAAAGATAACATAAAGGAGCCCGTAGGCCAGGTACAACGGATAGGTGACCAATCCGAAGGGGATTTTTGTCGAAACAACTTCCGCCCAGAAAACGCCTAAGGCGATGAACGTGATATAGAAAACGGCTTTTTTAATGGCGTTGGTCATTTCATCTCCGATCCGTTTGGTTCTGCCCCGAAATCCTCCAAAGCGACCTCGATAACGGCCGGGTCCCATCCATGCGGAATGATCTCTTTTTTGATCTGATCCGCGGATTTCTGCAGGAACATATCCCTATTCGTATTGAGAAAGGCCTTGAGGACATCGAGGTTATAGATCTGGTGCTTGTTTAAGTGCCAGCGCAGTTCTCTCTCCTCTACCCTTTTGTTCATAAGAAAGGCAATGGCCCCGATACCCAAGGGCAGCAACAGGACGGAGATAGAACTGTAAAAATAAAACGGCGTTGACGTTCCGAAGATATAGCCTGCGCTGTTCCAAAAGACGTCAAAAAGATAATGCGCGACAAGGACCGAGATAAACCCGAACTTTAAATAAACAAATGCCAGGAACAGGCCGAGACAGGTCACTTCGAACCCGCGGAACCAGACGGGAAAAATGGGATAGCTGCTGTGGGCGAAACCCCAGACGAGCGAGGTCAGGACAACAATAATGAGAATGTTCGTCTTTCCTCCTCCCGGATTGATCTTATCGAATATTTTCTTGCCGAGGCCGATCGCGTAAAGCCGGTACATGATTTCTTCGGAGAAGCTCGCCTTGTACCCGAGGGTGAACGCAGCCAGGAATGGCAGGTAGGCCGTCGAGATATTATCGACCCACTGGTGTTCAACCCAAACGCCCAGGTAGGTTTGTCCGATCTTGAAAAGGAACGACTGCATTCCTAACATAATGATGCAGACAAAATAGCCCAAGACGATGGATTCGGCGACGTGCCGCGAAGCGAATGTCGAACGGATATAATGAAGGAACGATCCCGGTTTTTTCTTCGCGGAAGTTTCATAATGCAATAATTCGCCGGAAAGGCTCGGGATCAGCATCGTGATTGTTATGAACAATGCGCCGATGATCATATTGATCCCGTTGCGCCATAAATAGGGGTTAAACGCAAGTGTTGTTTTATAGGAGAACAGGATGCTTTCGAACTGGTTAAAGCCGGCCAGTAATGACAGGATGAACGAAATTGCCACGATGTTGATATAGAACCTTTTTGTCGTGTGCATGGCCAGATGGTTTTGGCGCGTAATGATCAGGAAAATACCGTAGGTGAACAGGGCCATGATCAGGATCTTGATAACGACCAGGATGTTGCGACTTAAGTCTTTGCGGCTGTGCATGTCGCGGCTGAATTGGTTGGGGATCAAAAAAACGTTTTTGGAGAAGGCCAGAAGCTCATCGCCGGTGACCTTTGCCTTTGTGAGGAGTTTTCCCGTTCCGGTGTTAGTCTCCTCGCTCCAGGGGATGTTGACGCTGTTCTTCTGCCAACTGAAAAAGAAATCGGACCGGTTATCGCGGTGGATCGCGTAGTTTCTGCGCAGAGTACATTCGTCGGGGTTGAAGCCCTTGAACTTGCGTTTCAGGAATTCTTTGGCCTGCGTGCGAGCCTCGTCCCTTTTGATCTTGCGCCTGGCGTCATTGTTATCAATGGTATGTAAGAAACCGAGGATCTCACCCGTCGATGAACTGACTTCGACAAGATATTCCTCCTTGGTATCCTCCTTGAAGAAACGGATGAGCCAGTAGAACAGGTCAAAATCATGGTCCTTGATGAATTTAGCCAGGCCCTCGAATCCGACCGTTTTTTGCAGGTAACGGTTTGTTCCCCGGTCCATGCTGAAGATGGTGGCTCTTTGAAAGCTTTCGACGTCGACGCGATTGTTTTTGAGATAGTTTACGGCGATGTTCGTCGCTTTGGTGCGGTCGACAGAAAAGTTGGCGATGGCGAGTTGCGGATAGCTGAATTTGAACCAGACAGCAATACTGATGATGGAAAGAAAGAAAAAGGTTGTCCAGGTAATGCGGTTAAGTTTCATGCGCTTAGAGTAGGTTGATGACTTCTTTCGGTAATTTCTTAAGCTCCTGATTGCCGAGGACCTTGATCGACCAGCGAAGCAATTTCAGTTTCTTGGCGAGCCTCGCGTCGGGCTGGGTGATCGTTGCCAGGCGCTTGCGCGACAAAAAAAGTATTTTGCGTAAGGTATTAAAAACGATACGAGCTTCCTGGTTGCGATTGCTTCCCGCCTCGATGATCTGGTTCAGGCTTTCAAACGCGATTTCGTTGACCGCGGTATTGTAATGGTCGAGCTTTTGGATCAGGACCGGGACCGTCAGTTTAAAATAATGGTAGCGGTCCATCCGGCAGAGCGTGTGCATGACCTCGACCTCAACGAAAGGCGAATCGGTGCGGTGCAGCCGCCGCAGCAGGACTTTTTCAGTGATCTTTTTTTCACGCGAAACGAGCTCGCCGCTGAACTTCTCCTTAAAAACCCTGATCGCCGCCGCGCTGCGGTATGGCGTGAGCGTCTCGTCCTTGATCATCTCCAGAAGGATATCCTTGGAGAGATCGCTATATTTTTCTGTATATCCTTTAAGCAGCATTTGGTCGTCAAAGATCGTGTGGACGGACGGGGACTGGCCGTCGTTATTCTGCACGATCGTTTCCGACGTGTAGGTATAGATATTTTGGGCGCGCGCCTTGACGCTGCCGGCATGGACCGCGATCGCGGCCAATAGGGTACAACAGATTATTCGTCGGGACGGTTTCATTTAATTCACAAGTTCCAGGGATACGTCGATCCCGTTATGGGTATGCGTTAATGAACCTATAGATATGCAGTCAACTCCCGTGCGGGCGACTTGGGCGACGCTGCGCAGCGTGATCCCGCCGGACGCCTCGAGGATCGGCCTTCGTTTGCGCGGCAGTTTCCGGACGATGGCAACGGCTTTTTTCATTTG
>DAOWBD010000131.1 GCA_030634235.1 Candidatus Omnitrophota bacterium
AAGTTTCTTTTTGATGGTATCGATTGTCTCTAAGGTGCTGTCCATACGCCCGTCGGAATTCTTGAGGAATTCCTGTTCGATCTTTCGCAGGCGTGCGAGTTCGTCTTCGGCGATCGTGACCTTCTTCGGTTTAAGAAGCTTTTTCTTAAGGGCTTCAATAGCTTCTGTGGGGAACCCGATGTCAAACAGTTTCAGTTCAAGCTGGGCTAAGAATTTCTCCGCTTCCTTTTGCTTGGCCATCATGCGTTTGAGGGTTTTTTCGAGTTCCTTTGTGTCTCCTGCCGCGGCTTCGATCGCGTCTTTATTCTGATCCTTGAAGTCGTTTTTTGTTACTTTTCCGCCTATATATTCTTTCCAGGCGGAATCCATCAGCTTAGCGAGCTCGGCCACCTTTTGTTTCTTTGCCTTTAATGCCCCTCCGCCTGCGCCAATCTGTTCGCCGTCCTTAAGAAGCTTGAATTTGATCTGGTCCACGTTGATGTGCACGATTTCTTTTAACTGCAGATACCCCTTGAGCCCGCCGAGCTCCTTGATTTCCTCGACGGACATGCTCATGCCGCTGAAAAGGTCGGTGAGTTCCTGTTCGGTAACACCGTCGCCGATCGAGATGCTTTCGATATTGAGCTGTTTAAAGATATTCGGCAAGGACGGAAGGTTAGCGGGAATATTTGCCATTGCGGAAGGGTCTTTTTCTGATCCTTCAGTTTTGACGACGATCTCCATGGCCTGTTCCTTTTTGACCAGGGAAAACGATGGGAAGATATCCAGGACTTCTTTGAGGTTTTCTGCCAGCTTTACAATAGCTTGTTTTGTCTGCGGCATTTTGACGCCGAAGATCATTCTCTGGCTGTTTGTCGTGCGCCATTGCCTTATGACAGTAGAAAATATTTCGTTAAAATCAGGTTGTTCGGACATTGGATTATGAATTCGGTTTATTTGTTTGGTTAGCTGTTCAGATTCGCATTATACCATATTATACGTGCGCTGGTCTGCAGCGCCACGATAATTGTTATTATTTGAGCGATGCGAGATCAATGACAAAACGGTATTTGACATCGCTTTTGAGCATGCGCTCGTAGGCCTTTACAGCAGTTGGTAGCGCAGGCTCCTTATTTATCGTTTGTGACCATACTGCGTGTAATCAATACCGATGGCTTCCATGTCGGTTTTCATCGGGCCGTGAAACCCGAACGGGGTTTCCACAAAAAAGGCGTCGACCAGATCTTTTTCGGTCATCTCCGAGCGGTTCTCCTTCTCTGCGAGGCCTTCGGCAGTCTTCGACACTTTCTCCTTGGCGATATCGCGCAGGAAGACAGGGATCTTCTCGAGCAGTTGCTTAAATTTTTCTTCGGTTTGTGTTTCCCAGTTCATTATTGTGCAGGCCATCCTTCCTTATTGTTATTCAACCCGCTCGGCAAATCCGATGATATATCCGTCTTTGACCATGAGGTTTGGTGTGAGATTTTCAAACATGGGAGCCCCTTATTTTCGCTACTGATATATTATTACTTTTTTTTAAAAAAGCGAATTATAAATTTCAATAAAAAGGCAAACTGATATGCGGGATTCACTGAGCTATCGGATATTGATCTTGGGAACAGGAACTTCTCTGACGGTAGCGACAAATCCGTCCGTCGATTGCCCGCAGGAAGTTCCGCTGTGGTCATGGACGGTCAGTTGTACGTTATAGGATCCCTCATGGAGATAGGTGTGCGTGACGTTCTCGCCCTGCGTTTTCGATCCGTCGCCGAAATCCCAGGTGTAAGTCAGGCGGTCGTCATCGGGGTCGCTCGAAGCGCTGGCGGAGAACAGCGTCTCTTTTTCCACGCAGCAGGAGGAATTGGTTCCTGCATCGGCGGTCGGAGGCGTGTTGATATGAAGATTAGCAGTTGCGGTTGCGGCTGAACATGTCGTTTTCTTTTGGTCATCGACGATCAAATTGACCCGGTAGCGTCCTCCCTGGTCATAGATGTGGCTGACCTTTGATCCAGAAGTAAACGCGGTGCCGTCGCCGAAATTCCAGTGGTATTGGAGGTCATCGCCATCCGCATCGGCGGTCGATGAGGCATCGAAAAAGATCTCTTTGCTGACGCACCCCGAGGCCGGACTCTTGATCTTAACGGCCGGCGGCGAGTTGACGACGACCACGCGCGTGTCGCGCGCGACCGGGCACATGTCGTTGAGTTTATTTTCGAGCGACAGCGTTGCTTGATAGGTTCCGGGTCGATGGTAGCGGTGGGTCGCGTATAAGCCCTTGCTCGAGGCCCCGTCGCCGAAAAACCATTGCGCTAAACCGGTCCCTTTTTTATGAAGATAAGATGCTGACCCGTCGAATTTGACCTTTTCGCCGGCACACGTGACCGCGTCTTCACCGGCATTCGCCCGGGGCGCCTGATTGAGCTTTACCGTCACGAAAGCGACGCTTGTTCCGCATCGGATTTCGGTGTTGTCGGAAACGATCAGCCGGACATCGTAATTGCCGGTTTCTTCGTAACGGTGAGACACTTTAACGCCTTTTTCTTTATGGCCGTCACCGAAATCCCAGATGTAAGTCAACGGGTCCTGATTAATGTCAGTTGTTTCCGACGCGTCAAAATCAATGACCATCCCCTGCGTATTTTCAACGCACTTTAAGATCTCACTTTCGCCGGCATTTGCTTTAGGCGGTTCATTGATATGGATCATCTTTTCAGCTGTTTGCTCGCTGCAGTAGGTTCCGCTTTGGTCATCAACGGTGAGACGGACCCGGTAGTCACCGCCTTTCGTGTAGGATTTTTTCACCTTCGACGCGCCTTGGCGCATGTCTCCATCCCCGAAATTCCACGAGTAGTCGAGACCTTTTCCGGCGTCCGTGTAGCTTGTATTCGCATCGAAGACTAACTCTTCATTGACGCAGGAACGGTCTTCACTGATAAATGACGCGTGAGGCGGGATATTGACCCGGACGGTTTGTGATGTTATCGCCGAGCTGCATTCAAATCCGGAGTTATCCGTGATCGACAGGTAGACAGTATAGTCGCCGGACTTTTGATAAGTGTGTGTCACGACCGGGTCAGCGCTTGTTAGCCCATCGCCAAAATCCCAAAGAAATGATATGTTCGGACTCTTTGGAATCTCTGAGCGAGTCGCGTCAAACGTGAATTCATTGCATTTGAGGCTTGTCAGCGGGACATTTTCGTTGTTTCTGTTATGGTAAACAGTTTCCGCGTAAAGATTACCTTGGGGTGTTGCCAAAACAGCTAATAGACAGAAGCCGGTAAGCACAGTATATTTTACGTTATTACATAATATGTTCATAAACGGTTCTAATTGGTTTTTTTGGAAGCAACTTCCTAGAGAGGTTAGTATAGCATATTTTTTTATTTTTGCCGAATTTTTGCTTAAGCGGGGATTTTGGAGGAATATGGGTGTTTTATGACGGCTAGTTGGCGGTTAAGACCGCT
>DAOWBD010000029.1 GCA_030634235.1 Candidatus Omnitrophota bacterium
ATAATCGGCAGAGCGATGGTCTTTATTATTGATTATCATGGAGAGCGCGGTCCCGGTCGTTTTGCCTTCAAAGACGCCGGAAACGATCTCGACAAAATCGCCTTCCTGCCGCTGGCTTGTCGCCTTGCTTTGGCCGGGCCGGCGGCGGTTGAGCTCAAATTGAATGTCGGATTTGGATAAAGGAAGATTAGGCGGAACGCCGTCGACGATAACACCCATGGCGGGCCCGTGGCTTTCGCCGAAGGTGGTTACTTTGAAAACTTGTCCAAATGTATTTCCGGCCATAATTATGCGTCGGTGACGGCGCCGAGCGTGATCACATCGCCGTTCTTGACGGAAGAATATTTTCTGGGGTTTGATTTCTTTGTCATGAGCGTTGTTTTGTTTGTTGATTCAAGCCCGCCAGGGCTTTTCTTCGGATAGCTTTGTCTCAAAAGAGCTGATCATTTCTTCAAATTGCAGCGTCCATCCGATCTGATCGAGACCTTTTAATAAACATGTCTTTGCGAAAGAATTGATATCGAACGAATATTCCTTGCCGTCCGGTGCAGTAACAACTTGTTTCTCGAGATCTGCTGCGATTGCGGCGCCGGGTTCCTGTTTTATCTGCCGGAACAGTTCATCGACTTCACTTGTCTCTAATCGTACCAGCAATATCCCGTTTTTAACACAATTATTATAGAAAATATCGGCAAAGCTTGGGGCGATGATCACGCGGAATCCGTAATCGAAAAGCGCCCACGGCGCGTGTTCACGGCTTGACCCGCAGCCGAAATTGTCGCGCGCCAATAAAACGCTCGATGCCCGGTATTCCGGTTTATTAAGAAGGAACGCTGGATTCTCTGTCGTTCCCTCATAATCTGTGTATCGCCATTCGTGGAACAGATGCACTCCGAAACCGGTCCGTTCGATCTTCCTTAAGAATTGTTTGGGGATGATTGCGTCGGTATCGATATTAACGCGGTCCAGCGGTACGGCGGTTCCTGTATGTTTGATGAAGGGTTCCATTAGGCGGCACTCTTTCTTAAAAATTTCCGAATGTCGACGATTTGCCCTTCGATCGCCGCGGCAGCGACCATCTGAGGGCTCATTAAATGCGTCCGGCCTCCGGGGCCCTGGCGTCCTTCGAAATTGCGGTTGCTGGACGACGCGCATCGCTCGCCTTGTGATAATTGGTCGTCGTTCATGCCTAAACACATCGAGCATCCTGCGAAACGCCATTCGAATCCGGCGTTTGCAAATATTTTATCTAAGCCTTCCTTCTCGGCTTGTCGACGGACACGTCCGGATCCGGGCACGACGATGGCCTGAACATCGCTGTGGACTTTATGTCCTTTAACGATCTCGGCAGCGGCACGCAGGTCTTCGATACGGCCGTTCGTGCAGGATCCTAAGAATACTTTGTTAATCTTGATCTCTGCGATCGGTGTTCCCGGCTTCAGGTCTATATATTCCAGGGCATTGCGCGCGCCGGCCTGCGCGACGGGATCCGCGAAACTTTCCGGATCAGGTACGCAGTCCTCGACGGAGACAACCTGCCCCGGGCTCGTCCCCCACGTTACTTGCGGCTTAATATCTTCGGCCTTGATGGTGAGGACCTTGTTGAACGCGGCGCCCTCATCGCTTGGCAATGTTTTCCAATCGGCAACCGCCTGTTCCCATTGCCCATCTTGCGGGGCGTGGTCGCGCCCTTTTAAATAGTCGAATGTTTTCTCGTCGGGGGCGATCATTCCCGCGCGCGCGCCGGCCTCGATGCTCATGTTGCAGATGGTCATGCGCCCTTCCATGGAAAGAGCGCGGATCGCGCTGCCGGCATATTCGACGACATAACCCGTCGCGCCGGCTGTTCCGATCTGCCCGATGATGTAAAGAATGATATCTTTAGGCGTGATGCTATCGCCTAATTGCCCGTCGATATTGATCAGAAAGGTCTTGGCGATATTCTGCTGTAATGTCTGGGTCGCTAAAACGTGCTCGACTTCGGAAGTGCCGATGCCAAAAGCCAGCGAGCCAAACGCGCCGTGCGTCGAGGTATGCGAATCACCGCAGACAATGACCATGCCGGGCTGCGTGATCCCCATCTCCGGGCCGATCACATGAACGATCCCCTGATCCTTATTGGCAAAATCATACAGGGTGATGCCAAATTCCTGGCAGTTCTTGGCCAGTGTCTCCATCTGAATGCGGGACGTGGCGTCCGCCAGGCTCAGATCCTTTGTCCGTGTCGAGACATTATGGTCCATTGTCGCGAAGGTTTTCTGCGCGTGGCGCACCTTGCGGCTTGTTAAGCGTAACCCCTCAAAGGCCTGCGGACTGGTGACTTCATGGACCAGATGCAGATCGACATAAATGACCGCTGTATCGTTTTGTGATTCACGAACCAGGTGGGCATCCCAAATTTTTTGATACATTGTTTTCGACATAATGACCTATCTTGTTGAAATAATAGAAGATAATTCTAACCAAATCGGTTGGCCTTGTCAATACCAGGATGCATTTCTGCCGGCATGCGGCGGGGCCTCATTTGTCTTCGCCGTACCATTGTAGTGTCAGTCGGTGGGTTTTATAAAAAACACCGAGAAGGCGCATGTTGACAAGTAAAAAGGTGACAAAGCTGGATCTGTTACGATATTCTTTACCCGCAATTCCCCGGCTGAGCGGGACATGACGGGCATGTGCCGGCTGAACAGTGGAGAAGTCCGCTGGAATGTTCATCATGAAACTGGATTGCCCATCCACTTGGATGGGCCGCTGTACAACCATTTGTTCCATCGGAATTTGTCCCACACACATAATACCCCAGGGTTACATCTGGAAATGTTTTATTAAATTTTGGATCCATTACACTAATACTTAAATTGGAATTGATTGTGCTCAAGTTATTCCATGCTCCCATTGCCATCCCGTCGAGAGTATACATCTTAACCGCGACACGCATAGTCATCAGGTTCGCGATCATATTGCGTTCATCAGCTTTCGTGATCGTTTTGGTGTAATTAGGGATCGTAAATGCCGCGATGATCGAGATGATTATAATAACCATTAGGACTTCCATTAATGTGAATGCTCTTGATGATGATCTTCTTAAGTTTTTAGGCATGCCCCTCTCCTTGATAGAAGATTAATGATTAATACACGGGATGATGATTAATAAAGCCACTATGACCCTGTTTTTCATGATTCTGTTTTTTTGACGGCAAGAGCTGGCTATGCAGCCAACTTTCTTAGTACCGTTTGAAGGATTCCACCGTTGCGAAAATAATCGATTTCAACGGGGGTATCCAAACGAACGGTGGTCTTAAATCGTATTTCTCTGTTTTTTGACCTTGCGGTGACGTCAATTTCCTGACGGGGCTTGAGTTGACCGTTGATGCCGTCGAAGTCGAAAATCTCATTGCCCTTCAATCCTAAAGATTCGCCGGATTCGCCAGCCTTGAATTCTAAAGGAAGAACGCCCATGCCCGCAAGATTGCTGCGGTGGATTCGCTCGTAACTTTGCGCGATAACGACGCGCACGCCTAAAAGCGCTGTTCCCTTTGCCGCCCAGTCGCGGCTGGAGCCGGTTCCGTATTCCTTTCCGGCAAGGACGATCAGCGGGGTCTTGTCTTTTTGATAAAGCAGCGATGCGTCATAAATGCTCATCTTCTCATTGCTCGGAAAATGGATCGTCCAGGATCCTTCTGTTCCCGGCGCCAGTTGGTTGCGCAATCGGATGTTGGCGAACGTCCCCCGGGTCATCACGCGGTCATTTCCCCGACGGGACCCGTAGCTGTTAAAGTCAGCCGGCTTGACGCCCACTCCGGTCAGATATCGACCTGCCGGTGTATCCGGAGTAAATGCCCCGGCCGGTGAAATATGATCCGTTGTAATCGAATCTCCGGCCATTACAAGGACGCGCGCGTCTGTGATCCCTTGGATTTCTCCGGCAGCTTTGTCCATGTTCAGAAAGAACGGCGGTTCCTGAATGTATGTACTTGATGTTTTCCATTTATACAGATCCGACTTTGTCTCTTTGATCGCGTTCCAGCTCTTATTGCCCTTGCTCACGTTTTTGTATCGCTTGCGAAACGCTTTGGCCGTAACGCATTTGGCGATAATGGCGTTGATCTCATTTTGTGTTGGCCAAAGGTCCTTAAGAAAGACGTCGTTCCCTTTTTTATCTTGACCGACGGGCTCTTTCGTCAGGTCGATATCGACCGAACCGGCGAGCGCGTAGGCGACGACCAGCGGCGGGCTGGCAAGGTAATTGGCCTTCGTGTGAGGGCTCACACGTCCTTCGAAATTACGGTTTCCGCTTAAAATAGCGGCGGCAACGAGGTCTCCCTTGTTGATCGCGTCCGCGACCGCTTTCGGCAACGGCCCGCTGTTGCCGATACACGTGGTGCACCCGTAGCCGACAATATTAAATTTTAATTTCTCGAGATAAGTTAAAAGCCCGGAATCCTTCATGTATTCGTCGACGACTTGCGACCCCGGCGCAAAACTCGTCTTAACATAATCTTTCGATTTTAACCCGCGCTCAACGGCCTTTTGGGCGACGAGGCCGGCGCTGATCAAAACGGAAGGATTCGATGTATTGGTACAGCTTGTAATCGCGGCAATAACGACCGAACCATGTTCGATCCTGCTTTTATGCTTATCGTCGATGATGGCCGAACTTTTACGGTCTGTCGCCTTCAGTCCGAACCCGCGGTTCTTGACCGGCTTCGTGAGGGCGTCTGCAAATGTCTCTTTCATGTTTGATAATGAAATGCGGTCCTGCGGCCGCTTGGGGCCCGCCAGGCTGGGAACGACTTTTGAGATATCAAGTTTTAATGTATCGCTGAACTTTGGATCGGTTTTTCCGGGAGTGTAGAACAGTCCTTGCTCTTTCATGTAAGCTTCGACGAGACCGACCTCGGCGGCCGAGCGGCCCGTTAAGCGATAATATTGCAGGGTCTCTTCATCGATGGGGAACAGTCCCGTCGTCGCGCCGTATTCCGGCGCCATGTTTGAGATCGTCGCCCGGTCAGGAAGGCTTAAATGTTTCAACCCGTCGCCATAAAATTCAACAAATTTTCCGACGACGCCCTTCTTGCGTAACATTTCAACAACCGTTAACACAAGGTCCGTTGCCGTCACGCCTTCGGAAAGTTTTCCCGTCAGTTTAAACCCGATCACTTCCGGCATAAGCATGTAGATCGGCTCGCCGAGCATGACCGCCTCGGCTTCGATGCCGCCGACGCCCCATCCGACAATACCCAGCCCGTTGATCATCGTCGTGTGGCTGTCGGTTCCGACGATACTATCTGGATAGGCCCATGTCTCCTTCCCCAGCTTCTTTTTAAGAACGCCTTTCGCCAGATATTCCAGGTTGACCTGATGAATGATTCCCGTCGCCGGCGGGACAACGCGGAAATTCTTAAACGCGCTTTGTCCCCACTTCAAGAATTCATAACGTTCTTTATTCCGCTTGAATTCCAGGGCGATATTTTTTGCTAACGCGTCTTTGGTTCCGAATGCGTCGACCTGTATCGAGTGGTCGATGACCAGGTCGCAAGGGACTTGCGGATTGATCTTGTGGTAATCGCCTCCGAGGCGCTTGAACCCGTCACGCATCGCCGCAAGGTCGACAACGCACGGGACCCCGGTAAAGTCTTGCAGAATGACCCGGCCCGGTTTAAAGGCGATCTCGCGGGCCTTTCCCGGTTTCGGCGACCAGTTCAGAAGTGTCTGAACATCATTGACGGTGACCTGATAATTGTCACAATTGCGCAGCGCGCTCTCTAATAGGATCTTGATCGAAAAGGGCAGCTTTTGAGGATCGCCAAGCCCAAGCTTAGCAAATTTAGAAAAGGAAAATACCGTATATTTGCTATTTCCAACTTTTAGGGATTTTTTGACATCTTTTGGATCAAATTGGGTGCTCATAACCTTATTCCGTTTCATGCTAAAAGAGTTAAAATGTCGTGTAAGTACGCTGTATTATATAGAATGCGCACCTGCGCGTCAACACAGCTTTCATTATTTCACAGCAAAAATGTGCTATTGACCACTGTTTTGTCGATTATTTTTTTCGACAAGAAACCGTAAAATATGCTTGAAATTATGCAACCAACCGATTAGTATATGTTCATATTGATTTGATAAAAAAGGATCCTTTCCTTTTCTATTCCGGCTTAAATTTGAACATTATTAATCTATAGGAGGTTTTTCAATGGCCCACGTCGTAACAGAACCATGTGTAAAATGCAAGTATACTGACTGCGTGACAGTTTGTCCTGTCGACTGTTTTCATGAAGATGGTGAAATGCTTGTGATCGATCCGGAAGTTTGTATCGATTGCGGCGCCTGTGTTCCGGAATGCCCGGTCCAGGCAATTTTTGTCGAAGAAGATGTTCCAGAGCAATGGAAGAACTATATTGAGATCAATGCGAAAAAAGCGGCAGAGCTTCCTGTTATTACAGAAAAAAAAGAGCCGCTCGTTAAGGAATAAGCTGAATAAATTTTTGTGCAGTTTAAAAAAGGGATTACCATTACGGTAATCCCTTTTTTATTGGAGGATGGATTGTCTTTACTCGCCTTTGAAGTTGATGTTTGAATCCGTCGATCCGTTGTATTCAGGATACGAATACGGATAAGGATACGGAACGGGCGTCGAATAGACCGGACGGTGGTCCAGGCTTCTCGCCTTCTCAACTAAGTTCGCGAATTCAGCCTTGTGACCGTTCTTGTCGGTGCCTTGATAGCGGCGCGCGCGCATGAGGATATGGTCATAAGACGCGCTGGCCCTGTACGGCGAGTTGCGAAGCAGCAAACCGAATTCTGCAACTGCCGAAGCGAACTGGAAGTCGTCGCTCGGCGTATTGGTGATGTCGCGTCGGTGGACGATGCTTTTGATCAGCTTGCTGGAAGAACCCTGCGGGTCCTTGTAGCGCAACTTCACGGTCATTAAGTCGGTGTTGATGAACATGGCCTTGCTGGTTGGCTGATATTTCAATCGGTCAACGCCGGGGGTGCTGTAGGCGGTTGAGACCGCAGGAATCACTTCATAAAACGCGGTGACCGTATGACCGGCGCCGAGCTCTCCCGCATCCTTGGTATCATCATTAAAGTCCTGATTTGCCAAAGCACGGTTCTCATAGCCGATAAGTTTGTAGGCTTTCACTTCTGCCGGATTGAACTCAACCTGCAACTTGACGTCTTTTGCGATCGTGAAGATCGTTGAGCCTAGTTCGTCGACCAGAACCTTACGCCCTTCCTTCAGGCTGTCGATATAGAAGTAATTGCCATTGCCCTTGTCAGCGATCTGCTCCATCTTGGCGTCCTTGTAATTACCGGTGCCGAAGCCCAGGATACTAAGGAAGATCCCGTTATCGCGTTTCGATTCGATCAAGCGGACGAGTTCGGAGTCGCTGGAGACTCCGACGTTGAAGTCGCCGTCGGTGGCGAGGATCACGCGGTTATTGCCATTTTTGATAAAGTTACGCTGGGCAATGTCGTAGGCCAGGTGAATGCCTGCGGCACCCGCTGTCGAGCCTCCGGCGCTTAAGTTATCAATGGCTTGCGCGATGCGCCATTTGTCCGAACCCGGCGTTGAGTCGAGGACGACACTTGCCGATCCGGAATAAACAACGATCGCGACCCGCTCGTTGCCGCTTAACTGGTCGATGAACATGCGGAAGGAATCCTTCAATAAAGGAAGCTTGTCGTTTTGATTCATCGATCCGGAGACGTCGATCAGAAAAACCAGGTTGCTCGGCGGGACTTTCTTCGACGACATCACCTTCCCTTTGATCCCTACCTGCACCAGATAATGCTGCGGGTTCCACGGGCAATGGGACGCTTGTGTCGTGACCGAAAACGGCTTGCCCCATTTCGGTTGTGGATAATCATAATGGAAGTAATTGATCATCTCTTCGATGCGGACCGCGTCGGCCGGCGGCAACTGGCCGTTATTAAGGAAGCGGCGGATGTTGCTGTAGGCCGTTGTGTCGACGTCGATCGAGAATGTCGAAAGCGGATTATACTGCGCTTCGAGAAACCCGTTTTCGTAAACAGGCGCGTATTCCTCTGTATCCGTCTGGTAGGGATAAGGCTCGCGTCGGTATTGACGGTCGTAATCCGGATATCCGAGACCGTTATGGACCAAGAAGCTCTCTTTATTGCTTACAGCCCTGGAATAGTCACGGCCGTCGGCATATCCCTGCTTATATTTATATTGGACTGGGATTTCCGATTTTTTCAGCGCAAGAGACCGTGTTGTCGGTGACATCATTTCTTCCGCCGGCTTTCCATTTGTTCCGGCAAGCCTCTGATGCTCCGAGGATGCGTATGTGGATTCCTGAAACCCTGCCTTCAAACGCATGTTTTTTTCATTTTCGCCGATGAATCCCTGTGTGGCTGTGGTAGTTTTCTCAGGAGTCGCCCTGAGCTCTGAAACTGAACGTTTGCCTTCGTCCTTTACAAAATAGTCACTGGTCAGATAATACGGCTCATATTGGACTGTCGAGTCAAGCGAAACGCCAGTGTCCTTCCTTAAATATTCGCCGCCATCGATCGATCTGGCTTGCATGGCCGGTCTGCCGTCGGCGGTTCGTGTTGTGCCTGGTGAAAATTGCTGTCCGATATCATCAGAAGCTGATTTTAACCGGCCTTGAAGCGCTCTTTGCGAATAAACCTGCATGGATAAAATCAGAATCAAAACGACAACAAGCGCGCCACCACCACCTACGCCTACCTTAAATAGTGGGTGCTGGCGTACTGCATTTTTCTCTCTGCGCATAATAACCTCCTTGAGACCTTGCTGGATCTTTTGTTCAAGGTCCGGCGAAAGATCTTCATTGTCCCATTCGTCTAATGTCGCAGAGAGTTTGTTCAATTGACGGGC
>DAOWBD010000042.1 GCA_030634235.1 Candidatus Omnitrophota bacterium
GATCCCAAGAATCTCCGTCGCTTCGTCAACGCGCCGCATGATCTCGCTTTTCGGGTACTTGCGCAGCTTTAAACCGAATGCCATATTTTCAAAGACGGTCATGTGAGGATACAAAGCGTAATTCTGGAATACCATCGAAATGTCGCGGTCCTTGGCAGGAACATCATTAACCATGCGCTCGCCGATCCATATTTTCCCACTGCTAACCTCTTCAAGCCCGGCAATCATCCGCAGCGTCGTTGATTTCCCGCATCCCGAAGGCCCGACGAGAACCATGAACTCTTTATTCTCGATCCCCAGGTTAAAAGAATCAACAGCCTTGACGCCGCTTTTATATGTCTTGGAAACATCTTGTATGTTTATTTGCGCCATGAGAAAAAATAAGAGTGCTTAATGGTGAGCGGTAAAAGCAAATGGTCGTGATCAACCATTAACAATATCCCGATGATTATACTCTATTAGGTCATAAATTGGGCATTATTGAGTTCGGAAAGTCTTACTTTGCGGTAGCCATAATAGAGTATAGTTGCTTATTTTATAGAAAAACATTTAGAAACGCAATGGAATTATTCTTAGGATCATAAAGCTGCGGACAGATATCCCGAATAGCTGATGATCCGATCAACCGTCGCTTGCAGGTTCTTGCGCTCAACGATCATGTCGATCAGGCCATGCGCAAGCAGGAATTCGGACTTCTGGAAACCTTCAGGCAATTTTTGCCGGATGGTCTGCGCGATCACCCTCGGGCCCGTAAACCCGATCAGCGCCTTCGGCTCGGCAATGATCACGTCACCGATCCCCGCGAACGAGGCCATAACCCCGGCCATCGTCGGATTCGTCAATACCGATATATGCAGGAGCCCTGCCTTATGGTGCCTGGCCAGCGCTGCGCATGTCTTGGCCATCTGCATCAAAGAAAAAACACCTTCGTACATTCTTGCCCCGCCTCCGGATCCTGAAATGATCACAACCGGCATTTTGTTCTCGGTCGCATATTCGACGGCGCGCGTGATCTTCTCGCCGACAACTGATCCCATCGACCCCATAATGAACCTCGAATCGGTAACCGCGATCACGATCGGTTTACCGTTAAGCTTCCCGGTGCCGGTGACAACAGCATCTTTCAGGCCCGTTATTTTCTGGTCGTTCTTGAGCTTCTCCCGGTATGTCTTAGGACCCTTGAACTTCAGCGGATCCGACGAAACCAGGCCGGCGTCGTGCTCTTTAAAAGTCCCTTCATCGACAAAGAGATCGATCCGTCGATGCGCGATCAAAGAAAGATGAAATCCGCATTTCGGACAGACATTAAGATTGTTCAGGAGTTCTTTTTTGTAGGTAGGCGCTTCGCACTCCGGGCATTTGCTCCATAACCCGACCGGAATATCTTTTTTCTTGACCTTAACAAGCGTGTATTTTTTTCTGCCGAATAAAGCCATAATTGGAATTCCAAGGACACGGTTTGAAAACCGGGTACCGGCCCTTCCCCCTTTATCCTATTTTGTAAACGGTCAAACCGGATAACACTTTCGGATAAAAGTAAGTTGTTTTCGGGGGCATGCGTTCGCCATTAAGCGCGATGGCGCGCAGTTGAGAGATCTTCACAGGGTTCATAATGAATCCCGCATCTGCCTGGGATTCATCGACCGTTCCGATGACTTCATCCATGCTCTTTGTGTAACGGATATCATCCGATTTGATCCCGACGCGGTCGAACACGAAGGATTTCAAGATCGCAGCATCAAGACTTTTATATTCCCTGGACCCTTCTTTGACGAATTTGTCGATAAGCGACCTGTTCTTTAAGCGCAACAGATTGATGCCCTCACGAGTATAAAGCCCGAATGCATGCTCATTACGCCCGGCCCGGGCCAAGAGGATCGGAAGCTCTTCTTTCTTTTTGACCTTATCGATCCTGAAAAACTCTTCCAAGAAATCGAGGTCATCCGGCAATCCTTTGACGATCCTGTGCATCGGAAAGATCTGCAGGTCCCTGGAATCCATATTGGTAAAATAGGTCATCACATAATTAAACGCTTCCTGCCCGCTCGGCCTGCGCATCCGGCTTAACCGTTTAGCGCGGTATTCCATCGCTACTTTATAACGGTGGTGCCCGTCCGCAATAAATAAGTGCTGCCCGGACAATGAGTCATTGATCTCTTTGATAAGATCGGGATCGCTCAGCCGCCAAAGTTTGTGATGCACCTTTTCATTGTCTTCAACGTCGATTATAGGCTGGGTCGTCAGAACATTCTTGTTAAAAATCTTTTCGATATTGCGATGCTTGTCGGAATAACAGACAAAGATAGAACTTAAAGAGGACTTGAGGATCTCATACAACTTCAGACGGTCATCAATGGCCTTGGAATGCGTATTCTCGTGGGGATAGACTCGGGACTCTTCCTCATCCTCGAGTTCCATTAAAGAAATAAAACCCATCCGGCTGTGTTTCTCGCCCATGATTTTATAATCCTGCCTGTAGAAATAAAGGCAGGGTTTTTCATCCTGAAGCAAAACCCCTTTTTTCAGCCAGCCGGCATAGATCTTTTTGGCGCGGGTATATTTATTATTCGTCTTATCGTCGTTCGGCGCATCCTTGCCAAAATCAATATGAGTGAAATTATAAGGACTAAGATTATGCAATTCATCCTGTTCATCAGGAGAAATGACATCGTAAGGTGGCGATACCACTTTTGCAATGCTCTTAACTTTTTTTGAGTTGTAGAAAACAGCTTTAAAAGGTTTAATATTGGCCATAATGCGTTCCTAAATCACCTGTTCTTTATATATTCCAAAAATAACAGACATCCAAATCCCCCGGCAGCGCCCCCAATGGTATCGGCTATGATATCAATGATACCGGCATTCCTGCCAGGCACGAACGACTGGTGAATCTCATCGCTGATCCCATACAGAAACGAGGCCAAAACAACAGCCCCTAAAAGCATCCCCCGGGAAACAGAACTCCTTGTATGATAAATCCCCCAGGCGAAAAGAAATCCGAAGGGCTTATACGCTAAAATATGCAAGAACTTATCAAATTGAATCTCCTGCAAAGGAGTCTTCACGTTCGGCACGGAAGACACATAAAAGATGATACCAGAGTAAAGAATAACAGGGAACCAAAATCTTTGAAATTTCGCCCAATTCTGATTTCCCATTACGCCGCCTGGCTCACCCCTTCACTGCACCCTTTACACCCGGAATTCTCCGCCAAAGGGCATTTTTCCTCTGCCGGCTTAGCCGGTGTGCCTGTAGATGTCTTACCGGATGCCTCTTTCGAAGAGCCTTTTTTCTTATAATCCGTCTCGTAGAACCCGCTTCCCTTAAAAATGATCCCGCTTCCTGCCCCGATAAGGCGGTGGAGTTCATTCTTCCCGCATTGAGGACATTTCTTCAACTTTTCGTCCAGCATGGACTGCAGGATCTCGAAGCTATGGTCACACGCATCACATTCGTACTGATAGGTTGGCATAAAAATATCCTTAGTTTATTTAAATACTTTTTTTATTTTTTCCTTTAGGGAATCACCGGATACAGACACCTTTTCCCCGTCGGTCTTCGCGAACTGCTCCAATAAATCCTTTTGTTGCGGATTCAATCGTTTAGGCACCTGCAACATGACCTTGACATATTGCTCGCCCTTATATCCGCCGCGCAAGCTCGGCATGCCCTCACCTTTTAAGCGAAAAACCTTTCCGCTCTGCGTACCCGAAGGAATTTTCATCTTGACACTGCCGTCGATCGTTGGGACGGAGACCTCACCGCCTAAAGCCGCCATCACGAAACTTAAAGGCAATTGCATATAAAGATCGTCGCCGTCCCTTTGAAAAACATCATGGGGCAGCACGTGGATATAAAGGTAAAGATCGCCGGGACCCGCTTTGCCGACCTCCCCTTCTCCGCCGACACGCAAGCGCGAACTATTATCGACTCCCGGGGGAATATTCACATCGATGGTTCGGGTCACGCGGTTAATGCCTTTGCCCTGGCATTTAGAACAATATTCCGTGATCGTCTGCCCTCTTCCACCACATGCCGAACAGGCTTGTTGCATGGAAAAGAAACCGCTCGACATAACGACCTGTCCGTGCCCGTCGCACGTGGTGCATTTCTTTAAAGACGTTGCCGACTTTGCCCCGCTCCCGTCGCATTCGGTACAATGTTCGTTGCGCGGGATCTTGACCTTCTTTCTAATACCTGCGTTCGCCTCGCTTAAGGGAATCTCAACTTCATATTGAATATCCCGGCCGCGCCGGGCCCGTTGTGAAGACCTCCCGCCGCCGAAAATATCGAAACCGCCGCCTCCGCCTCCGCCAAAAAACTGGCTGAAGATATCCCCCAAACCGCTCTCGCCGAAAACACTGCTGAAATCCGCCCCTCTAAAAATATCATCGGCCGTATAATTTTGATCAATGCCGGCATGCCCGTACTGATCGTACATTCCACGCTTTTTCGCGTCGGACAGAACACCGTACGCCTCGGATATTTCTTTGAACCGCTCTGAAGATTCGGCCTTCTTATCTTCGGCGACACGGTCGGGATGATGTTTGAGCGCTAAAGACCGGTAGGCCTTTTTGATTTGAGCCACCGTCGAGTCCTTCTTGACACCCAAGACTTCGTAATAATCTTTTTTCATTTAGCTCTTTCGAGAATAAAGCGCGAGGGACTTAAGACAGTTTGCCGATCCTCCATCCCCCGCATATTTTTTTATTTGCTTTCATCTTCCGCTTTAAAATCAGCGTCGATGATATCTTCTTTTTGTGCGTCAGTCGCTGTTTGAGCCCCGCCCTGCTGGCCCGCCGGCCCCTGATCTTGCGCATTCGCCTGCTGCGCGGCGGCTTCAGGCTCTGGCTGCCCTGCCGCCTGCTGCGCGGCTGTTGCCTTATAGACTTCTTCGGCTAATTTGTGGCTCACCTTTTGAAGCGACTCCGTTCCCTGCTTGATCTTATCGGCATCGCCGGACTTGATCGCCTCTTTAAGATTGTTCAATTCCTTTTCAATATTCGCCTTATCATCGTCTGCGATCTTGTCGCCATAATCCTTGACCGATTTCTCTGTTGAATACACAAGCGCATTCGCTTGATTGGTCATCTCGACAGTTTCTTTCTGCTTTTTATCATCTCCCGCGTATTTCTCCGCTTCTTTGACCATCTTCTCGATATCTTCATCGGAGAGTTTTGTCGGAGCCGTAATGCGGATGGACTGTTCCTTGCCCGTTCCTTTATCTTTGGCATGGACATGAACAATCCCATCGGTATCAATATCGAAGGTCACTTCGATCTGCGGGACGCCGCGCGGCGCCGACGGAATGCCAACGAGGTCAAAACGGCCTAACTCCGTATTGTCATTGGCCATTTGCCTCTCGCCTTGAAGAACGCGGATCGTGACCGCCGGCTGATTCTCTTCAGCCGTCGACAACCCCTGGCTCTTCTTTATAGGGATCGTCGTGTTACGCTCGATCAGTTTTCTAAATACGCCGCCAAAGGTCTCGATCCCGAGCGTCAGCGGGGTCACGTCGAGAAGCAGAACCTCCTTGGCATCGCCCTTAATAATTCCGGATTGGATCGAAGCCCCCAAGGCGACACATTCCATCGGGTCGATTCCGCCTTCGATCTTCTGCCCGACTTCATCCTCGACGAACTTCTGGACACTGGGCATCCGTGTCGGCCCGCCGACAAGGATGACACGATCCACTTTAAAATCTTCTCCGGCTTTCGAGGAAGCGTCTTTAATGGCCTGAATAATAGGCTGCCGGCATCGGTCAACGATCGGTGCCACTAAACTCTCTAGTTTTGCCCGTTCGACCGTGAGATTTAAATGTTTCGGCCCACTGGCATCAGCCGTAATAAACGGGAGATTCACGTCAGTAGAAATTGTACTGGAAAGCTCAACCTTCGCTTTTTCCGCGGCTTCACGCAAACGTTGAAAAGCCATTTTGTCATTCTTAAGATCAATGCCTGATTCTTTCTTGAACTCTTCGCAGATATATTCAATCAGCACATTGTCCATATCGGTGCCGCCCAGCTGATTATCCCCGCAAGTTGAAAGAACCTCGAAGGTTGCCGCTTTATGTTCCTCGTCCCATCCCATTTCAAGAATGGTTACGTCAAGAGTCCCGCCGCCGAAGTCGAAGACCATGATCTTCTGCTCTTTGCCGGCTTTATCTAAACCGTAAGCTAAACATGCCGCTGTCGGCTCGTTGATAATACGCAAGACTTTTAAGCCCGCGATCTCGCCGGCATCTTTCGTGGCCTGCCTTTGGTTATCATTGAAATAGGCAGGAACGGTGATCACGGCCTCGTCGACCGTATCGCCGAGATATTTCTCGGCATCCGCTTTGATCTTCTGAAGGATAAACGCACTGATCTGCTGCGGCGTGAATTCCTTGCCGCCTGCCTTAAATTTATAGTCGGTCCCCATTTTGCGCTTCGCCGCGTAAATGGTCCCTTCCGAATTGATCGGCGCTTGCCGCCTTGCCGGTTCCCCGACGAGTCGCTGCCCGTCTTTCGTAAAAGCGACAAATGACGGAAAGGCCTTTCCTGAAGCCACCCCGGCTCCTTCTGCCGATGGGATAATCACCGGACGCCCACCCTCCATGACAGCTGCCGCCGAGTTAGATGTTCCTAGATCGATTCCTATTGCTTTTGCCATTATCTTCCTCCTTTATAATAAAATCCTGTAGGAGCACAGCCCCTACGACGTTAATATTCTTATTTTTTCCGCGCGACTTTCACCTTTGCCGTACGGATAACCTTTTCCCCAAGACGGTACCCTTTCTGGAATTCTTCCATAACCATACCGTCCTCCATCTCTTCGGTCTCCTCCTGCATTAAAACTTCGTGGCAATGAGGATCGAACATTTTTCCCTGCGATTCGACCGGCACAACACCGTTATTCTTAAGCATCTCATGGACATGGGCCATGACTAATTCGATACCTTTCAAGAATGCCGTGTAATCCTGGTGATTGGCCTTCGCCGCCTCGACGGAGCGCTCGAGGTTATCGAGGATCCCTAAAAACTCCGTAATCAAACCTTCATTGGCAAACTTGACAAACTCCTGTTTTTCGCGGTCCATCCGTTTCCGGGCATTCTCGAACTCCGCATATAAACGGATGTATTGCTCTTTATATTTTGCGGCCTCTTCAATGAGCCGGGCCTGTTCGGATTCTTTGATCTTGATCATTTTTTCTTTAAGAGGCTTTTCTGCCTTTTTAGGCTTCTCTTCCAACGGTTCTTTTTTCACTTTTTCTGTATCTTTGTTCATCATGCTCCTACCAACAATTCTTCCACAAGACCCGAGAAATAGTCTAAAGTCGAAACCACTCTGTTATAATCCATTCGTGTCGGCCCGAGGATCGCGATGCGTCCGCTTGGGCCCTGTTTCGATTTATATTTTGAAACAACCAATGAACAGCCATCAATATCCGAACATTCCATTTCGTGGCCAATCAAAATATCGATCTTTTTCGCCAGGTCACGATTAATCACCTCCAACAATCTTTCTTTTTCATCAAGCGCGGCCAATATGTTCTTGATCCGTTGAACATCCCTGCTCACATCCTGATAATCGGGATAGCCCATAATGAAACTGGTCCCCCCGCAAAATAATTTATGATCCCACCCATCAACAGAGACAATGCTCGTATAGCACGTCATGTTCGCCAAGACTGTTGAGGTCCTCTCGAGCAATGTTTCCATCTCGAAAGTTTCGCGCGC
>DAOWBD010000001.1 GCA_030634235.1 Candidatus Omnitrophota bacterium
CCACAACAATATCATAAGCATTTGTTTTTAAGGGAACAGGTATGACTCTCATGACAATTGGACTCCTAATAGTTGACCTAAAAAACTAATAACGGGAACGATAATGTTCTCAAACAAACCAAAATATAATAACAGAATAACGATCAAGAGGCCGAAACGCTCCACCCGGCTATACATCACAAAATACCGGTCCGGCAAAAGACCCATAACCACCCGCGACCCGTCAAGCGGCGGAATCGGTATCATATTGAAGACCGCCAATAACAAGTTTATAAATACAGCAAACTCAAGGGTGTCATGATGCCGAGTCCCGGGATATATCTTCAAAAATAAACTGACGATGAGAGCTAAGCCGATATTCATCGCCGGACCCGCCAGGCCGACCCATATCATATCCTTCTTGGGATTGCGGAGCCTCGAGAAATCCACGGGAACGGGCTTGGCCCATCCGAAAATAAAAGTGTTGTAACCGAGAAAGCGCAGCGTCAGAAGAATAATCGGCAATAACACCGTCCCGAAAGGGTCGATATGTTTCAACGGGTTGAGCGTCAACCGTCCGGCGCGCTTAGCTGTTGGGTCCCCTAATTGATACGCGCTCCAACCATGGGCATACTCATGTAACACTATGGCGGAGAATAAAACAACAACAACGGAAAGAATGTCGGTTATCATTATCACGTAAAAACCTGTTACCCAGGCGCTATCTATAGCATTAATCTGACTTTTGAAACAATAAGAACTGGATAGGCATATTTGGACTGAAGCTTTTTATTGACGGCTCCCTCTACGGATACCTTGTGATGCATGAATCTGCCTAACATATGGTTCACACCCTGGACATAGCAGACCGGACGACCGTTGACAACGATCTTGTATTGAATCCCGTCATCATCCTTATCCTCATAGTCCTCGACATAACCAACAGCAGAAAATTTTTCTGTGGCCTGTTCTTTAACAGCTTGTTTTTTGGCTGCTCGTTTTTTAACTGTTCGTTTTTTGACAACTTGTTCTTCGACGACTTGTTCTTCAACGACTGGCGCCTCGGCAAATTCTTCTTCCTCTGCCTCAACAGGTACCAGTTCAAATAGTTCCTCCTCAACAGAAGGCCGCGCATAAGCCTTCGCCCGGTACTCCCTAACATCATTCGATTTGAAACTTAAGAATTTCTCGCCAACCCATCCATAACTCTCAGCGACCGGCTTAATGCGGTACCATTCGTCGAGTTCCTCCTCGATAAAGATCTGCTCACCTTTGGCCAACTGCCCCAGGACCGTAAAATGAATACCCGCGCCAGCCCGAATATTGACCTTCTCCGCGATGACTCCGCCAGCATTCTGGCCGAGATACTGCACATATTCCTTGCTAACAAAACTTCTGGCGGCAGACGGCAATTGGATCTTGTACCAACTATATCCTTTTTCCAAGACGACAACCTCGTCACCCTTGCTTAACTGACATAATCGTTCGAAATTGGAACTCTGTCCGGAACGGACATTGACTTGATCGCCAGTAGCTTCAGCGAGATAAGGAAAGAATTTCTGCTGCGCATAGACGCTATCGGTATAACCAAAGCCCATTTGCAGGCTTAAGCATAAAATAAGGGTGCGAAAAATGATACGTAAATTCATATTTCCGGGAAAAATAACAGATGAAATTTAATGCGAAATGGATAAAAGAATTATTTCTTCTCAGCTACAGCTGATGCCGCACCTTCGCCTTCTGTTCCTTCTTCTTCCTTTTTCTCTTTCTTCGCAGCTTTGACCTTTATGATCTTGGTCTTCGGCAAACCGGTAACCGCATGCTCATCATGCCAAAGATCCTTCTTCATCAGATCTTTAATGCGCTCAATGCGGGTTAATACTGTTCTCTGCTGAGCTCCGGCGGTATCTACTTTTAACGATGGGTGTAATGACATCTTACAATCTCCTTACTAAACAATCATTATAGCGTTTTTTCAATTTACTGGAAAATTTCTTAGCCTCATTCCTTCGTACGAATTTTCCGACACACACAATGGAATAGCTGCCTTTAGGAACAACAAATGTATCGTCATGGCCTATGCCTTTGAGGCGGTCGGCTTCCTTTTTAGCATTCTTTTCTAATTTGAACGACGCGACCTGGATCGTAAATAGATTTTCCTGCTCTTCGGTCTTCTCAAGCGGAGGCCTAAAGGCCGGCTCGGTCTCCTCACGTATTTCTTCAGGAAGGGAAACCGGAAAGACAACCCGCTCCTCCCTTTCTACCTGAGGAACCGTTTGAACCGTCTCTCTGACAACATCCTCTTTGACCGTCTGGACAATACCGCCTTCATCCTCCGCAGGAACCAACAAAGCGATCTTTTTCCCCCTTTCAACTCCGAAAGAGAAGAAAAGAACCAGGACCATAACAAAAATAATACATAGCACGATAATGTTTTCAAGCGAAAGTGTCAAGTCTTTTGTTAAGCGGGACGGCCTCCAGGGTTCCGGGCCATTTTTCGAAGGCTTTGGGAAAAGTTCAAACTGAGACTGACGCTTAAGATTAATATTCATATTAGTTATTATAGAAGGATTACTCGGCTAAACTCAAGTATTTTCTGAACTTTTTTTGCTTGGCGAGCCCGATAAAGGCATTAACGATTTTCGGGTCAAATTGCGTACCACTATTGCGCTTCAATTCTTCGAGGGCCTCTTTGGTGGACAACCGGTTCTTATACGGGCGCTCAATGGTCATCGCCTCAAAGGCATCGACAACAGAAAGGATACGGGCCCCAATAGGGATCTGCTCTTTTTTGAGCCCGGAAGGATATCCCGACCCATCGTAGTTTTCATGATGGTAGAGAATGATTGGCAAAACAGGCCTTAGGAATTCAACCGGACGGATGAGCTCGGCGCTCTTCGCCGGTTGGTTGCGGATGATCTTAAATTCATCAGGAGTTAGGTGGCTCGTCTTTGCCAGAATATCATACGGCACATCGATCGCCCCGGCGCCGCGCAAAACACTGGCATAATACAAATTGTCAATGGCCTCATTATCAACCCCAAGCTTTTTCCCGAGACTTTCAATGATCTTAAAGAAGACAGGTGTGTGCGTCGTGGCGGAGGCATGCCCGTGCCTCTCCAGCAACTTTCCGATAAATTCGATACTCCCTAAAATAACTTTTTGCTGGGCCTCGTAGAGCTGAAGGTTCCGGATCGCCGTAACAGACTGCTCGGCGACGACCGCAAGAATCTCCTTGTCAGCGTCGGTAAACGGCGGCTCTTTTTTTGTCCGACGGATAAAAACGGCCCCGACATTCTCATCGGCAATAAGCGGCAATCCGACCAAATGGTTCTCAAAGATCGCGTGGCCCCTCGTCACCTTCCTCTCTTCCCTACTCCCGTGCTGCGCGATCTCTTTCTTCTTCTCAAGAAGGATATTGATCTTATTATCAAAGATCGCGATCAGAACAACCTTTTTCGTCTGCGGATCGACAATATAGATCGTCGACGAGCTCGCGCAGATGAACTGGCACAATAAGCGCGTCAGGCGCAAAGACAGTTCTTTGACGTTATAGGTCGAGTTCACCAGCCGGTACACCATGTGCACGGCCGAGAGAACCATCTTATACTTTTTCGTCGGGGTCAAATAATCTTTTGTGTTCATCGATAGCAAACCTGTCCGTCATGGAAGCAATATGGTTACAAATAATTTTATATTTCTGGTTCTTCGTGTATTTCCTACCCCGGCGGAAGATCTTCTCCGGCAACTGTTCCGGCGTTTTCATATACACTTTGAACAAATCTTTAATAATCCTCTTCGCCTTGTCCGTCATGCGAATAACGCGGTAATGCTGATAAAGCTTCTCCTCGAGAATCTTTTGGAGAACTTTGCGCTCCTTATTCATCGATGGGCTGAATCCGATCACGGTCCGGCTAGGGTTCTTATATGTATATTGCCTGACCTCTTCTGAAGATTTAAAATTGAGTTCCTCAAGCTTTTGTTTTGAAAAGGACAGCAGATCTTTCATCTGCATGTCGATCAGGGCCTTAACGATCTGATATTTGAAAATCTCTTTATCATTAGCTTCGAGCTGAGGATCGACCCTTTGGCCTGCCTTTTTCCAAAGCCGGCTCGCCTTCAGGTCATCGCCTGTAATACATCGGGAGGTGATCCCATCATCGATATCATGCGATAAATACGCGAGGGAATCGGCGATGTCAACCACCTTCGCTTCGAGCGTTGGACCCTCGTCGACAAACTTATTATAATGGCTATCCCCCGGCTTGTCGTAACCGGTGGAATGTTTGAGGATCCCGACTAAGACCTCTTTGGTCAGGTTAAGCCCGTCGAAATTCGGATAACGCTTCTCAAGGCCCGCGACAATGTCGAAGCTGCGTTGATTATGGTTGAACTTCAGCTTCGGTTTCGCCGAGGCCATAATATGGTTCAAAGCCTTCTCGCCGGCATGGCCAAACGGCGGGTGCCCAAGGTCATGCGCTAGCGCAATCGCCTCGATGAGATCTTCATTGAGCTGCAAATTGCGGCCGATCGTTCTGGCGATCTGCGCGACTTCGATGGTGTGCGTCAGGCGCGTTCGATAATAATCGCCCTCATAGATGACAAAAACCTGCGTTTTATATTCAAGCTTGCGGAAGGCCTCAGAGTGGATAACACGGTCACGGTCGCGCTGATAGCATGTCCGGATCTCATGTTTGTCCTCCGGGTACTTTCTCCCACCGGAATCCTTGCTCCTCATCGCATAAGAAACCATCATCTTATCTTCCATCTTTTCAATATCTTGACGTGTTCGCATGGTCTGTAATTACTTCTTGCGGGCCTTCTTCGTTTTTGTCAGATTCTCGTATAAAGCCTGCAGGGATTGGGAGATCACTTTCGTCTGGCCCGTCACAGGCATAAAATTGACATCCCCTTCCCAACGGGGAACTAGGTGGATATGCACATGTTTCGGAAATCCCGCCCCGGCGGCTCTTCCGAGATTAATACCAATGTTATATCCGTCGGCATTCATCTTTTTTTCTAATAATTTCTTTGTCGCCTCAAGCAAGTCCATCAGGTCGCCCCGCTCTTCTTTCCTTAAATCGCCTAAGTCCGAAACATGGCGATTCGGTATGATCAACATATGCCCGTTGTTATACGGATAAATATTCAAAACGGCATAGGCATATTTGGTCCGTGTGACGATAAAGTTCTTCTTATCTTTTTTTTCCTTGACGATGTTGCAAAAAACACAGCCTTTTGCTTTCTTGCCAATCTTTGTCACATAATTAATCCGCCAAGGGGCCCATAATTTATCCATATCAACAATCCTCAATTTTTATAATTTTACCGGAAGCCTTGCCGTTTTTGATCTTAAGAATCCCATAGGAACAATACGGCGACCGTACAATATCCGTGGGACTCCCCGGGTTGAAATACAATACATTATCAACAACTTCATTGAACGGTTGATGAGAATGCCCAAAGATCACAACATCGACCTTATCTTTTTTGAATTCTTTTTTGACAAAGTTTAAGACCCTCTCCGGAGAACCCTGCCCGTGGTACAACCCGATCCTCATCCCCTCTGCCTCGAAGACATCGCGCTCGGGAAGAACATGGCGAAGCTCTAACCCGTCCATGTTCCCGAAAACAGCGCGAACCTTATTGATCGTTTTGAATGCCTTGAGGTCCTCGCCGGAACAAAAGTCCCCGACGTGGACGATCAGATCAACATCCTTAAAGTCATCAATCATCTGTTGCGGAAGATTGTGCGAATGAGTATCGGAAACAACACCTATGTTCATCGTACAATGTATGGTTTGTCAAAAAGAGATAATAAAGTATTGAGTTCCTGTTCGTTCCAGATCCAGAACCTCTCCTGTAAAGCCTTCAGCCGCGTGTTCTCGTCAAGATCCGTCAATGAAATAATCATGTATCGTTCGGGTCTCGGTTCAATGCGCTTGGCTTCTTGCAAGATCATGTTGACATCATTTTCCTCGACATGCTCCCTCTTTGAGACAACGAACCAAACCGTATCTTCAGTTGAAGCCTTGATCACATCGACATAATTCCCTCCCTCGTTCCTGAACCGGCAGGGCGTGATCTCGCGGAACACCGGCAACTTATATTTGCGTCCGTTCAAGTGAAGCGCTTCATTGTCAAAACAGTAGAACAGGTCAATGATCCTGGAAGAAAAGTCCTGTCGGGTCGCCACGTTAAAGTCCTCGACCCCGGCGTTAAATTCTCCCTTGAATTGCTGGCGCTGTTTATCCGGGGCTAATTCCACGTCACACAACCGCCGCTGATAAACATATTTTGCCCAGTACTTGAAAAGTTTATCTTTAAAGTAATGGAAGTTCCCGTTCTTGACAACAACGCCGAGCTCGATCAGGCGCGTCATCTTCTGCATGATCTTGTTTTTCCGGATTCCCGTATCCTGGATCATGTCATCGATCTTATATTTTCCTTTGGACAGAGATATGAGGATCAGCGCGATCGTGCGATTACCCTTGCCGCTACAGAGCTCGTTGACGACCAATTCAAAATGCCGGCTGATCACGCCCCACCGATCGAAGATCGTATTCTCGACGGCCTGGGACAATAACGGCAGATAGATCTCGTTTTGTTTATAAATGGCCGTTAAGCTGATCAGCTCCCTGCAAATAAGTTTCAAGTACAAAGGATGTCCGCCAGTGAAATCCGTCATGAAGTTGCGCAACTCGTTGCCGATCTTAATATCCTTTAAATTATTTTCTACAAACTTTTGGCTGGTCTCTGCGTCGAAAATATCGACATCAATGGTCTCAAAGTTACCGAACAACAGGGATAATTTCTCGGAGAGAATCTTCTTGGCCACTCCTTTAAAAGAACTCGACACGATATAGAAGCATCTCTTCTGGGTCATGATCTTCTTGCCCAGATTCGCAAAGGCGTGGGGTATACCGAATTCTTCCAGATTCTGGAATTCATCTAAGATCAGAATACAGAACTTCCCGGTCTCGTTGGTAAAGATCTCGGGCAATGTCAGCAATCCCAGAAATGCCGCAGGCAGCTTTCCATTATTGAACTCTTTCTGGATCTTTCGAATGACCTGGACGGTCTGAGGAATGGATTCCTTTGTGCTTTCTAACAACAGATTGAGGTCGTCATACAGGGGGAGTTGATGGTTTCTTGAAAAATTGTAGAGAAGGCTTCCCGTAAATTTGCTGAAGAAATAATCGAAGTCTTTATTCTCCAGGTCAAGATAGATCGCTGTAACATCCGTATCATCCAGATTCAAGAGAAAATCATGCAGAATAGCGCTTTTGCCGACATATTGATTCCCCAACAGGGCAACATTCTGCCGGCACCCCTCTTTCAGATCAACGACGCGTTTCTTAAGCAGACCCAAAACATCTGTCCGGCCAAAGAAGCTCTTTTCCAAATGTGTATCATTCATGGTAAATAATTAAGAGGATTATCCTCAATAGATTTCTTTCTGATCTGAAAATGCAAATACGCCAGATCACCGCTGCGCCCGACTTGGGCAATATCCCTGCTCCTTAACACCAATTCACCGAGCTTGACCAAAACTTTTGAATTCTGTGCGTAGACCGAATAAAGTCCGTCTAAATGATCCAGAATAACCGTATATCCGTAACCGCTCAAATAATCCGCGAAAACAACGCGTCCGGTACGGGCTGCTTTAACCATATCCCCTTCCTGCACCCGTATATCGATCCCTTTATTGACATGCCCGTCGTTCCGCTGATGAAAATACCTGACTACTTTTCCTCTAACAGGCCATATAAACTCATTTTGTGCCTTGTCGACATCCAAGAAAATCTCGCGAACATCATCAACTCCGGGAATAAAAACAAGCTGATTCCTCTCGATCTTGGCCGACTTCGGAATGCTGTTGGTCCGGATAATATCCTTAACCGGAACATTATACGTCTTGGCGATCCGCCAAAGAGTCTCTCCTGGTTTAACTTTATGATAAACGCCTTTTCTTGCCTGCCGTTGCGGCGAAGGCGCTTGCCTGACCACGATCTCCTCCTGGGTCTCCATCGAGACGCACCCGGAAGCAAACATCATCAAACCGCTAAGAAAGACCAAACAATATTTTTCTGTGCTATTGATCATACATAAATGCTATCGATACAACCTTTATTCAAATGCTGGAGCGAGGGACGGGAATCGAACCCGCGTATTAAGCTTGGGAAGCTTACATTCTACCATTGAATTACCCTCGCATATCTAACTTCTAACGTACGGGCATGACGCGCCGCACCCCTACTGTTACCTGCGCAATAATGTCTTTAAATTGCTCAACCGTTTCTTCAATATTCTGGGCTTCACAGACCGCCCGGCAAACCGCAATGCGGTTACCGCCGAGCTTTTTGATCTCAACAACATTCTTAAGGTCAATCCCTCCAATCGCAAAAACAGGGATCTTGATATCTTTAAAAACTTTTTTTAAGAGATCCGTGTCTAACGGCTGGCGGTCCGGCTTTGTCAGCGTTTTAAAAACCGACCCGAAGCCTATATAATCGGCTCCGTCTCTCTCCGCCTTCTCTGCGTGAGCGAACGTCTGACAGGAAACGCCGATCAAGGCGTCCTCCCCGATCATCTTTTTCGCTTCAGCAAGCGGCACATCGTCCTGCCCGAGATGAACTCCCGACGAGCAACTGATCATCGCCAGGTCCACGCGATCGTTGATAATATACGGGATCCGGCCTTTGGTCATGCCCAAAATACGCCGTGAAAAATCCAAGATATCTCTGGCCGCCCCGGTCTTATCGCGCAACTGCATCACATCAACGCCCGCGGCAATGGCCTTCTTAGCAATTTCAAAGAGCTCGTCATACGAATTCACGCTTCGATCGAGAATCAAATACAACCTAGTGCTTCGACTAATCTTTTCTTTCATATCGCTCAACACTAGTGGTGAGCCTGTCGAACCACTAGCATCGTTCAATGACATTTTTTTCAAGTGCATAAACCCTGTAACGAAGCTTCTTTAAACCTTCGGCAACCTTTTTATCGCGCAATTTCGCGAATTCCTCAAGAACCCGTATCGATTCTTTGACCCTCTGCGAGTTCGCGTAAAAAATATCCGTCGCACTCTTGCGTTTGAATTCAACAGGCGTCGAGGTGCGCCCCACATCCCTCTCGATATTACGCGACCGGATCACATCCTTGATCTTCAACCCTGAGAGCGTTTCCGTCAATTGATGCCGGACAACTTTGTAATTCCGTGTCGGGCCCTTCGCGTCAAGGACGAACCGGCAGACATCTTCACAAACCCTTAAACCTTCTTTGGCGCGATTAAAATTCGCGTCCATCACACGCCCGATTTTCTTATCGCTGTCTTTACGCACGTTTGACAATACCGTTGATGATATTCGTCGATGAAACACCCTTGACAAACTTGATAAATTTGACCTTGCCGCCATTGGCCAGGACAATCTCGCTTCCGACGGCCCCTTTTCCCTTCCAATCGGCCCCTTTGATCAAAATGTCTGGCTTCACCGCCTCGATCAGTTTGACCGGCGTTTCCTCATCGAAAAGCACAACGTGATCGACACATGCTAAAGCCGCTAAAACCCCGGCGCGCGAGCGCTCACCGACGATAGGTCGCTTCGGCCCTTTGATCTTTCTTACCGAGCGGTCGCTGTTGAGCCCAACGACAAGAATGTCCGCCGACCTCTTCGCCTCCTCCAAATAACTGACATGCCCTAAATGGAGGATATCAAAGCATCCGTTGGTAAAGGCGATCGTGCGCTTGCTCCTGCCCTTACGCAGCGCGCGGATCTTTTTCTTAAGCGTCGGAGTTTTGATGATCTTTGATTGCGTGTTCATTTCGAAAATTGATCCTCGACCAGTTCGCAAATCGCGTGCGCGATACAGATATGAGTTTCCTGGACGCGCGCGGTTACCTTCGACGGGACGATCAGGCTGATGTCCGTTAGTCCTGCGATCTCTCCGCCACCGCACCCGGTCAGCGATACCGTCGTCAACCCCATGCTCTTCGCCGTCTTGATCCCTTCAAGAACGTTCACCGAATTCCCGCTTGTCGAAATACCGATCGCAACATCTCCTTTTTGCCCAAGGCCTTCGATCTGACGGGCAAAAATAATATCGATACTGTAATCATTGCTAAGAGCCGTCAGGATCGACGTGTCCGTTGTTAGCGCGATCGCGGCTAAGGCCTTGCGTTCCTTCTGAAAACGTCCGATGAATTCAGCCGCGATATGCTGGCTGTCCGCGGCGGAGCCTCCGTTGCCGAAAAGAATGACCTTGCCCCCCTCGTTGAGCGCCTTTGTTATGGCCCCGATCACCTCGACGATCTTATCGCCGTTCTGCTCGAGAGTCTCTTGCTTAACCTGGATCGATTCTTTGAAAATATTTTCAATAACGTTTTTCATGCGTCTTTATCCTTTATGTGTAAAATACTTTAGCGATCTCCATAAGATCGGCATCAACCATTTTACGTTCCTTCACGGCATCGGCGATGTCCACACAACTGATCTTGTTATTGTGAAGACTGACCATCTTCCCAAATTTGCCTTCTTTGACAAGCTCAACGGCCTTAAAACCAAACCGCGTACCAATGATCCGGTCGTACGCCGTCGGGACCCCACCACGCTGAATGTGACCCAAGACACTAACGCGCGTTTCATAACTCGTGTTCTCCTCGATCAGATCCGCGAGAACCTCACCGATCCGACCAACACGATGCCGCCACCCTCTGAACCTCTTATCAATATCCTCTTTCGTGTATCCTTTGATCTGCGCCCCTTCCGAAACGACAATAATGCTGAAACTCTTCCCCCGTTTATGACGGGCTCGCAGCGACGCGCAAACCTTGTCGATCTCGATTGGGAATTCCGGCAAAAGAATATAGTGAGCCCCGCCGGCGATCCCCGCCTCAAGCGCGTTCCATCCCGTATGAAGACCCATCACCTCAATAACAATGATGCGGTGATGGCTTTCGGCCGTCGTGTGAAGGCGGTCGATACATTCCGTCGCGACATTAACCGCCGTGTCAAACCCAAACGTGTAATCGGTGCCCGAAAGCGAGTTATCGATAGATTTCGGAACCCCGACGATCGGCAGATCGTACTCGCGCAAAAGCTGAAGCGCGATCTTCAACGTATCCTCCCCCCCGACGGTAATCAGCGCATCCATGCCGCTGCGCTTGAAGTTCTCGTCAATGATCTTAATTCTGCGTTTTTCAAGCGGCGGAACAATACGGCTCGTCCCTAAGATCGTTCCCCCACGGGCCAGAATCCCAGATGTTAAGCGATAATCCAATATCCGCATATCATTGTCCACAAGTCCGTTCCACCCGTTCTTAACCCCGGTGACAACAAACCCTTCGTCAATCGACTTTCTGACAACCGCCCGGATCACCGAATTAAGGCCGGGACAATCAGCTCCACCTGTTAAGATCCCAATTTTTTTCATTTACGTTCTCCTCTTATCATGCCCTGTACCCCTGGAACGGAACATTCTGCTGAGATTCTTTTTGAGGCTCTTCTTTCTTGGGCGGCTGCTTTTCTTTTCCCTGATCAGGAAGAATCTTCCCGACAAAGATCGCAACCTCAATAGGCTCATCTAGGCCGATCGTGCTTTGAATCTTTCTCTTCACCAATTCCTGAACCCGTGACGTAACCTCCGGAATGCTGCCCTCGGCGCGCAGAATCAGCTTGATCTTGATCAGCAAGCCTTTTTTCGAAACAGAGATCTTGGACTTCACTTCCCGCACCTCGGATGTCCGGCTAATCACGCGCTTCGTCAATTCTTCAATGGCCACTAGTGAAACACTGACACGTCCCGCAGGGTTATCGAAGGCAATAGTCTTCTCCCTGTGGACATTGACCGTAAATGCCCGGTAAAAGACGAAATTCAGGAACAACAACGCGCAGGCCCCGCCCGCAAAGGTCACACGCAGAGCCTCGTCATAATAAACAACTGCGAGCAAATTGACGACCCTCTGCATACTGATATAATTAAGCACGAACAATAGAATAAAGGAGCTAAGAAACATAATTAAGGTCACATAAAACAGAACCGCTATTCTCGTTAGAAATTTCACTTTACCTCCCTTTCTATACCTTGTACGTTAACGTTTATATCCTTTAAATTGATATCCAGCGTCTTATCAATTGCCGATTTGATGGTTTCCTGAACCTGCCTGGCCGCATCAGGAATATTCATCCCGTAACGGACAAGTATTTGAAGCTCAAGGGTCACTTCGCGATCTTCATCGACCTTGATGTCGATACCGGGAAACTCTTTCTGCCCGAAAATCCCAACGAGCTTGTTGCCCAGGTGCTCCTCGATTAAATGGACACCCTCGACACCGTCAAGGGCCGACAAAATAATTTCCGCAAAGACCTTCTTATGCACTTGCACCGAACCAAGATCAATTTTGTCTTCTTTTTTCATTGTCAGACCTCCGAATCGCTTTTTATCATCTTATCAAGAAAATGCGTTGTCACTTTCCCTTTGAGAAACCGCGGGTCCTTCAGGATCTCAATATGCAGCCCAATCGTCGTTTTGATCGGACCGATATAAAATTCCTCTAGGGCCCTATTCATCCGGTAGATCGCTTCCATGCGGGTATTGGCATGGACAATCAATTTCGCGACCAGGGAATCGTAATACGGGCTGATCTGGTAGCCCTGGTAAATATGCGTATCAATACGCACACCGAATCCGCCGGGGATATTGAGTTCCTCAATCATTCCGGGCGAAGGAATGAAATTATTCTTGGGATCCTCGGCATTGATACGGCATTCGATCGCCACTCCGCGAATCACAATATCTTCCTGTTTAAAACTGAGTTTCTCGCCGGCGGCGATCCTGATCTGCTCCTTGATGATGTCGATACCGGTCACCATTTCCGTGACCGGATGCTCAACCTGCACGCGCGTGTTCATCTCCATAAAATAAAATTCGTCGTTGCTGTCAAGAAGGAACTCGACGGTCCCAGCCCCTTTGTAATTAACGGCCTGCGCGGCCCGCACGGCGGTCTCTCCCATTTTTTGCCTCAGGTCCTCATTCAGGGCCGGCGAAGGCGCCTCTTCAAGCAGCTTCTGATGCCGTCTTTGAATGCTGCAATCGCGCTCGCCAAGATGAACGACATTGCCAAATTGGTCAGCCATGATTTGAAACTCAATATGACGCGGGCGTTCAATATACTTTTCGATATAAACATCCGGATTACCGAAATTCGCCTCAGCCTCATTCTGAGCAATCGTAAAGGAACTGACAAGCGTGATATCGTTATGACAGACACGCATACCCTTACCGCCACCACCAGCCGCCGCTTTAATGATGACCGGATACTTAATCTCCTTGGCGGCTTCAAGAGCCTCCTCTTTGCTCTCGATGACACCATCGCCTCCCGGCGTTACAGACACCTTATTCTTTACCATCGTTTCCTTCGCAACAACCTTATCCCCCATAGCCCGGATCGTTTGAGATTTCGGGCCAATAAACGTGATATTGCATGATTCGCATATTTCCGCAAAATGTGCATTCTCAGCAAGAAAGCCATAGCCCGGATGGATCGCCTCGACATCCGTCACCTCAGCAGCCGAAATAATAGCAGGAATGTTGAGATAACTATCCTGGCTCGGCGCCGGACCGATGCATACCGCTTCGTCGGCAAAGCGCACGTGCAAAGAGTCGCGGTCAGCCTCGGAATAGACAGCAACGGTCGGGATGCCGAGCTCACGGCAGGCCCGTATGACCCTTAATGCAATTTCCCCACGATTTGCGATAAGAATTTTTGAGAACATAAGTTAGAAAATTAAAGCGGTTCGACGGTAAACAGCGTCTGCCCAAACTCGACCGGCTGCGCGTTGTCAACGGGGGCATCAATCACCTTTCCCCGGACTTCCGACTTGATTTCATTCATTAACTTCATGGCTTCAATGATACACACCACCTGACCAACTTCGACCACTTGGCCGACTTCAACAAACGACGGGGCTTCCGGCGAGGCGGACCGGTAAAACGTCCCGACCATGGGGGAGTTGATCTCTTTCCGGTTGGAATTGTCGACCTCGGCGGCTTCTGCACCGGCGGACGACGATACGTGGGCCTCAATGTGCGACCCGGCGGGAATCTTGCGAGCAGGTTCAATGATCTCGGCAGAACCTTTTCGGATCTTGATCTTCGTTCCTTCACGCTCAACCTCAATCTCTGTCAGATCATTTTCATTCATGAGGCTGATCATTTCTCGAATTTCTTTTAAATTCATTTGTTCACCCTTTCGACATAGGACCCGGTTCTTGTATCGATTTTCACCCGATCCCCGATATTGACAAACAACGGCACTTGGATCATAACTCCAGTATCAATGGTTGAGGGTTTCGTTCCAGCCCGGGACGAATCCCCCTTAAAACCCGGTTCTGTTTCAATAACTTCGGCAATAATGAATGTGGGCAAGACAACTTTGAGAACCTCATCACCGTGGCAAACGCCCGTGACTTCAAGGTGATCCTGAAGGAATTTAACAGCATCGCCCAAGACTTCTTCTGAGAGGATCCTCTCCTCATAGCTTGTAGCATCCATAAAATGGAAACCATCGCCGCTGCGGTAGAGGTTTTGAAGCTTTCTCTCTTCAAGCATGACGTCGTCGAGCTTATCGGCCGTTTTGAATGTCCGATCGAGAACCTGCTGCGTCTTGACATTCTTGAGCTTGACCCGGACGAACGCGCTACCCTTGCCCGGCTTCACATGACTGTACTCGGTCACCAGAAAAATGTCTCCATTAATACGAAGACCCATCCCAGATGAAATTTGATTAATAGATATCGTCACTTAGAATTTCGCAATCGTTTTTCCTGACCAGCACCATATCTTCAATGCGGACACCGAACTTCCCGGGAATGTAAACTCCCGGTTCAACAGTGATAATCATTCCCTCTTTGAGAAGCGAAGGATTATTATGGGCTAATCGCGGACTCTCATGAACCTCGAGCCCAACGCCATGCCCTAGAGCATGGCCGAAATATTTCGCTAACCTTTGTTTTTTTAAATAGTTACGTGCCAGATCATCAATTCTTGAAGCGGGGACACCAGCCTTAATCTCACGGATCGCAGCGCGTTGGGCCGCATAAACAGCGTCATGAACATGCCTGACAAGTGCGGATATTTTACCTAAAAAGAACATACGTGTCAAGTCGGACTTGTAGCCGTTAACGTCGATACCCATGTCGATCAAAAGCGGTTCCCCCCGACGGAGTTTTCGCGCTGTAACCTTCGCGTGAGGGTAGCAGGAATTCGGTCCTGAAGCGACGATCGTATCGAACGCGAAGCCTGCCCCCTTCGCCCGAACAAAGCGCTCGAGCTTCACGAGCAGATCGCTCTCTTTTATATTAGGTTTAATATTCTTTTTAAGAAATAGGTGCGCCTGTTTATGAACAGCGAGGGCCTTTTTCACTTTTTTAATCTCATTCTTATCTTTAACAGCACGCATCTCCTCGATGAGAGCATCAGCTTTGATCAACCGCACCCCCTTCGGGATTCGCCGCTCGAGCATCCGGTACTGGAACAATGTCAGGCTCGACGTGTCAATGCCAACTTTCTTGACACGCGCCGCCCGCATCTCTTCCCCAAGAGTCTCATATATAGACTTCGTGAAAAGCTTAACACGAACCCCTTTGCCCTTGAGCCCTTCCCTCGCCTCCTGAACATAACGGAAATCGGTGATGTAAATCGTGCGGCGAGAAGTAACAAAAAGCCACGATTCGCAGGCGGGAAATCCGGTCAGATACGTTATATTGATATCTTTTGTGACAAGAAGGGCGTCGATCTTGCATTGAGGAAAGGAACAGGTAAGTTGTTTAACTTTCGCGTTCATGGTCAATGGAATTGTTCTTTCACTTTAGGCCGCGTCAAATAAATAAGCGCCGATCCGCAAAAGATAATATCGACGGCATAGCTGAATATCAGCGAGATCCAGGGGCGCAACGGATAGGTCAGCTCCCCGGTCACCGCCCTTTGGAAGAATTGCTGTTCGGTATACCTGGAAATATTTTCAAAAACAGAGAACGGATGCTTAAAGTAAAGCATACCCAGCGTCAGCACGCACAGCACGATAAAATATTTCCTGAACACATCGTTCAATAATAAAACCCCGGTCGCAACGATCAAACCAACAAAGCGCAGGGTCACAGACCCTATGTAACGAATATAGATTGCCTTCTCGGAAAGCGGCTGGAACATGAATCGGTAATAATCATAATCCATGAATCCCCACAGCTTGTAGATCGACCCTAAAATAAGAAAAACACCGAACAGAATCACGCCCTGAGGCTGTCCTTTTTTGGTGTTTTTTCCTAACAGAAGCGCGTACGCGATAACGACCACGCTGATCAACATCATTACTACCAGACGGGAAAATACATTTAACCAAACGATCAGGCCCATGTTCAACTCATGTGTCATTTGCGCGTCGTGCCCCGCATTATCTTAGATGAGTTAAGGAAGTTTATTGTTTGATCAAATGGATCGTCGCTTGTAATCCAAGTAAATAACTCTCGACGCCAAACCCGCTGATCTGCCCATGGCAAACAGGGGCAATAAGGGAAGTATGGCGAAAATCTTCCCTGGAATAGATATTGGATAAATGCACCTCAATAGCGGGGATATCGACCGCCGCAATTGCATCGCGAATCGCGACGCTGGTGTGCGTGTAGGCCGCCGGATTGATGAGGATCGCGCTAATCTGATTCGTCTTGACCGCTCCGATCGCGTCGACAATCTCGCCCTCATGGTTTGACTGCAGGAGTTCGAGCGTCACGTCATGCTCGCAGGCAAGCTTCGTCAACATGTCGTTGATCTCCTCTAACGTCGTCTGCCCGTAAATGTCCTTTTCACGCTGTCCCAAGAGATTCAGATTTGGCCCATGGATCACTAATATTTTGCTCACGCTAACCTCCACACTAATCCTTGATCCTGCTTTTAATATTATTCCGTTTCCGCTTCATCCACTAACATGACCGGGATGCCGTCCTTGACCGGATACTCCCGCCCGCATTGCATGCAGACGATCCTGTCCTCCTGCAATTGAACATCGCTTTTGCAAGCCGGACACGCCAAGATCGCTAAGAGCTCGGCATCAATCACGCAGTGCCTCCTCCTTGGGAAGATGCCTCTTGCTGAACGTGCTGAACATAGCGCATCTGAAGTTCGTGAACCGAATTCTCCAGCAAGTTCTTTTCCTGGTCGTCCAAATTCCCGACTGTCTTGTCCTTGAGCATTGAAAGCGTATCGATGAGGAACTTGGCCTGCATTAAATTCTTGTCAACCTCATTAGTCACGGGATTAGGGATCTCTCCCATGAAGATCATCGCCTGGAACCCTAAACTCGTTATATAGTTGAGAAAATTGATCTCGACATCCTGGGTATGCTCACCCCCGCAGCCACAATCGTCTGCATGCAATTCCGGAGCAGATTGCGTTCCCCCTTCCGTTTCGAGCGCTTCAGAAGTAGCTGTTTCCTGTCCTGCAGTCTCGGCAATCTTGTCTTTTTCATCCGTTGCCTGTTCCTTCCAAGATTCATCAACATATTTCTCTTTGTCCATCTATGGCCTCATCTTTCTTTAATATTAATCATTATTAGTTAAATAATACTGTTCAGAATATCACCTTCACAAAGCTTTGTCAACGGCGAGGCTTTTCAACAGGAAACAGACGGAGATTAATGGTGAAGCTCCACGCGCAGTTCCGCAGCGTGTTTGTTTACAACAACATCAAGAAAAAACAAGCCGCGAGGACTGTTTGAGCATGGAGTTTTACCATTAATCTCTGCCCAAACAACCTCAATTCTGAAACGATATCAACAGGTTAAAGGTGAATTCCGGATAGTCAAAGCCTTTCGGAAACGGCGGGAACGGGTTCGATTCTTTAATACTTCGCAAAGCGACCTCCCGGAGATATTCATTCGCCGAGGTTTTATCGTCAATGATCTTAACCCCCTTGAGCAACCCTTCGGAAGCAAGCACAAATGTCAAATAGACCTCCCCCGCCTCAAAGTCCGGGTGGTTCACGTAAGTATAGGCCCTGCGTTTGATATTGCGACTGATGGCCTCGCGCATGTCGTCGTTATACGTTAAATACTTCGGGTTCGTGATCTTCTCGGTACTTAGCGGAGGCAGAGTGATCTTCTTGGCAATATCTAATGTCGTGATCTTATTGGTTTTCTTCTGACCTGCCCGCAGCTTCCCTGTCAGCTTGGAGATATCCTTGATGTGTTCGCCGATCGTCGAGAACATGTTTTTCTTTTTATCAAGGACCTTTAGCTTTTGATCGACATAAGGATCGTCTTCCTTAATGACCTTCAGATCCTTAAATAACGCTTTTTCGTCCTCTTTCTTCTGAGTTTTTAAGTCCTGATAGGTGACTTCGATTGACTTGAACTTTTCGGATGATTCTCTGACTCTCGAATAGGGCAAGGATAATAAAACGAGGCTCAGCGCATGCGCAAGGAAAGAAACAGTGATACTGATCATAAACAAATTCTTGGGCATAAAAGGGTCCTGTTTAATTTTTAGGCCATCCATATTCACCGATCAGCGGAACAAACGTGCACCCGCAAACCAATTCTTCAATAATACTGTCATTCTGGGACTTCGTGAACAGTTTCAATGTCTGACTCACGCGGTCACCGATCGGAACGACCATTCTACCGTCGGGAGCAAGTTGCGCGAAGAGATGATCGAGCCGAGCGGGCGCGGCGGCCGTAATGATAACCGCGTCAAAAAGCTGAGAACTTTCCGCCCCTCCTAGACTGCCGTCACCGTGAACAATCTCGATATTCGTGTATTTCAGTTCCCGCAACCGGCGCCGGGCGTGGTCGGCAAGCGTCTCGATACGCTCGACCGAGTAAACCTCTTGACACAATTCCGCCAAGATCGCCGTCTGATACCCCGACCCCGTGCCAACCTCGAAGACACGCGCGGTCTTATCAAGCTTAAGGCATTGCGTCATCAGCGCGACCATGTACGGCTGCGAAATCGTCTGCCCCTCGCCGATAGCAACCGGACAGTCGCGGTACGCGAGGTACACCGACTCGTGCGGAATAAATTCGTGGCGCGGGACGCGACGCAGGGCCTCGAGCACGTTTTCATCCGTGATCCCGCGCGCGACGACCTGTTCGTCCACCATTTTATTTCTTAACCGAAGGAAATCCATACAATTTTTTACCTCTTGCGAGAACAGACTTCTTTAATAAAATAGGCAAAAAAACGGATGGTGTCTTTGAAAGGATTGATCTTGCTTTCTTCGTTGCGATAGATCGTTTTGATCGGGACGTTTCGGACCTTGAACCCTTTCCGGCACGCCTTCATCAGGATCTCCGTCTCGATCTGGAAATCCCGGGAGGTCAGATCAAGCTCTTTAAGAATATCGCAATGAATATAGCGGTAACCGCACTGCGTGTCCATGATCAACTGCCCGCACGCCAGGGAAATGAGCCGCGACATAAAACGGTTCGTGCAGTAGCGGACAGCCGGCATGCCCTTGGCATTCGCCATGCGGTTGCCGACGATCACGCTAAGCTTGTTCTTTTCGGCCTCGATGAGGAACCGGTCGATCCCGCCGACATCATGCTGCCCGTCGCCGTCCATCATGATCACGGCATCGTAACCGCGTTCGATCGCATAGCGAAACCCTTCGCGCAGGGAATATCCCTTACCCTGCTTCTCATCGTGACGAAGGACGATCGCGCCCTTCTCCTGAGCGATAATGCCGGTTTCATCAACTGACCCGTCGTCGATCACGAGGACATCGAACCCTTTCCTCGACAGGGACTCAACTAAGTAACCAATCGTGTAGGATTCATTATTAGCAGGAATAACGATACAAATATTCATTTTACGGAAAACTCCCTGAATAATAACCATTGAGACGGATACGCAAGGATCTTCTCCTCGATCACGGGCATGTAACGGGCCATAAACTCTTCCATAACGCCATCCTCAGCCTTGCCCCTATTGCGATCCGGAGGATAGATCGGTTCCAAACAGGAAAAGAGAAATGTCCCGTCGCCGCCACGAACAAGGAACATCGGCAGGATCGGGGCCCCGGTCTTAAGCGAGAACATCGCCGGTCCTTTCGGGACGAGCATCTTGCGCCCGAGGAAATCCATTACGATCCCGTGCTCACCGAAATCACGGTCGGCGACGAGAGCAACGAGCTTATTGCTGCGCAATTGTTTGATGCAGCGGCGCAGCGCACCGTTCGTCGGAACCACCGTGACCCCTTTCGTCTCTCTCTGGTCGTTGAACAGGTCGTTGACCAGCCGCTCCTTATGCGGCAGGGCGATCGCCATAAGAGGATACCCCAACACACTGAGCAATACAGCACCTAACTCCCAATTGCCAATGTGCGCGGTAATAACGACCCCGCCTTTGCCTTCCGCCAGGACCCTGTCTAAATGTTCGATCCCCTCGATACGCACCTTGTCCTTGATGAACTGCGCGCCAACCATTTCTTTCATCTGAAAGAACTCGATCAAATACCTTCCGAAATTCCGGAATACATCCCGCGCCAAAAAAGAGATGTTCTCCGTCGACGGCAATATGCTCTTAAGATTGTTCCTGACGGCCCGCCGATCCCGGAATGAAAACAAATACTGAAGATCGGAAATACATGCCGCGAACTTATAGCATAACGAAACCGGCAACCAGTGAAGAAGGTATAACCCGACTTTGTACAGGAAGAGCTTAAACATAAGTTTCTGAACTTAGACAGTCGTTGTCTTTAGGTACTAACGAACCATTGGTATGCTCTAAGATCAGCTTCGCGATATCAAGGGCCGCGTGCGGCCGTGCGTTCTCATAAGCGGCCTTGCTCATACTTGCCAAGCGTTCCGGCGACTTCAGCAGCAACTCGACCTCCTCGCCGATGTCATTAGTGTCATCGATGCGAATACCGACCCCCTTCTTAATCAGAAAATCTGTATTGCGCATCTCCTGGCCCGGGATCGGATTAACAATGACCATCGGCAGCCCCTTCGCCAGGCACTCCGCGGTCGTGATCCCGCCGGGCTTCGTGATAATGATCGTTGCCAATTCCATCAACTCGTCAACGTTTGTCGCGAACTCATAGATCAGAATTTTCTTCTCTGATCTTTTCGTATAACGCTTCAGGCTACTGATGATCTTCTTGTTCACGCCGGCTAAGACGATCATCTGAAAGTCCATCTTCACCTTAATAAGTGACTTCACCGTTGATTTGATTGGGCCTAAGCCCTGGCCGCCGCCCATAATGACGACTGTCGGGATCTCGGGATCAAGCTCCAACTTCTTCGCGATCGGATTCTTATCTAACTGACTGGAAAATTTTGAACGCATCGGAATACCATAGACCTTGATCGCGTCCGACGGAACACCTTTCTTGATAAAGCGCTCCTTCGCCTCGACCGACGGAACGACATAATAATCGACCCCTTCATTAATCCAGAACGAATGCGGCGAGAAATCAGTCAAGACACCGATGATCGTTGTCTTTAAATTATGTTCCATTTTATAGTGGGCGACCATCCCGCACGGGAAAGCCTGGGTGCAGACAACAACATCGGGCTTATGCCGCAAAAACAGCTTCGCAACTTTATCATAACTCGTCTTATGCAGAAAATTCTTGATCGATTCGGATTTCTTGACAATCTTAGGGTTATCGTACATATAATCCCAGACCTTCGGCGTCCTCTTGATCACGCTCATGTACGCCCGATTGACAACCTTCTCTAAGATCGGGTAGGTAAAACCGAAGCCGTTGATCGTCGGGGCCTCTATCCCTGGATCAAGCTGCTTCAATGACTTTTGGATGGCAACCGTCGCCTGCCGGTGACCGGAAACCTTCGTGATATACATCAGCAAGACACGGTTTTTTTTGTGTTTCTCGTCACTCATCGTTGGGGTCCTGTTTGTGGTTCGATAATGGCTAACACCTCTCCGACCTTCGCCTCCCCGCCTTCGCCAACGAGGATCTCCTTGATGATGCCGGATGCTTCCGCTGGAACACTGAACGTAGCCTTATCCGTCACGAGTTCTACTACATCCGTATCGCCGGCAACCCGATCGCCGACAGCCGCGTGCCAGCAGGCAACCGTCGCCTTCTCAATCCCCTCGCCTAATTCCGGAAGAATAACCTGTTTCATTTCTAATCCCTCGCGCGTTGTAAATAAAAATTCTTTAAAAAACGACCCATCATTTTCTCTTTAACCTCCTGCAGGCAGACCTCCTGTTTTTTAACGGCCGCCATCGAGGTCATTTCGACATCAAGCCCACACGGCCGGATCATCGCAAATAACTCTAAGTCCGTGTTGACATTGACCGCGAGGCCGTGAAACGCAATCCATCTGCGTACGCCAATGCCGATAGACGCGATCTTTTTCGGCCCCACCCAGACACCCGTCTGCCCGGAAAATCTATTAGCCACTATATCAAAATCACCCAATAAATCAATGGCAACTTGCTCTAACTGACGAAGATAGCGTCGAAGGTCTTTACCGAAATGCGCAAGATCTAGGATCGGATAGACGATCAGTTGCCCGGGCGCGTGCAGGGTAATATCCCCTCCGCGGTCGATCGGATGAACACCGACTCCCCGCCGAGCCAATTCCTCCCCGCCGATCAGAAGATTTTTTCCATCCGCCAAGCGGCCCAATGTCAAAACAGGCGGATGCTCGCAAAGCAGCAGAGTTTGCGGCCCGCCGCGCAACACCTCATCCACATGCTGCTTCTGCAAAACATAGGCCTGTTCATAATCTATAAGCCCTAGGTCCTTAACATGGCATATTGTCATTTCCTGTATCATCGTCGAGCTATTCCTATCTGCAGACACTTTTTCAAAAATAAAACCCCGGCCATTAATTTCAGGAATGGAACGAGGTTTATATTGACCGTGTGGGGGCAATTTTTATTTCAAATTATAAATTTCGGATTCCCAACGGGATCTCAAATCCGGGTTATCGACCCATGATAGAACATAATTCGTATATTCTTCTCCCGTCACTCCAGTATTTCTTCCGGTAATGCTCATCTTTTTTTCGAACTGGCCGCAGATCTCGAGGGCCATCTCAACCTTCTCGGCGAGCTCGACGTAACCAATGTGACGCAGAAGCATCGCGCTTGCACGAATCATCGAACACGGATCGGCGTATTGCGCGCGGCCTTCCTTAACCATCCGCGGCGCGCTACCGTGGATCGCCTCGAACATCGCCCAGCGTGTTCCAATATTCGCGCTGCCCGCCGTCCCAACGCCACCTTGGAGTTGTGCGGCTTCGTCAGTCAAAATATCACCGTAAAGATTTGGAAGCACGATCACTTTAAAGTCTTTGCGTCGTGCCGGATCGATCAGCTTTGCCGTCATGATATCGATGTACCATTCGTCAAGCTTGATCTCCGGATATTCTTTCGCGATACGAAATGCCACTTGCGAGAACCGGCCGTCGGTCGTCTTAACAACATTCGATTTCGTCACAACAGTCACGTAATTAATCTGATTGGCCTTCGCGTATTCAAAGGCCATGCGGATGATCCGCTCGGCGCCCTGTTCGGTAATCACCTTAAAATCAATGCTCAGGTCGTCGAAAATATTGACGCCTCTTGACCCAAGGACGTATGCCCCCTCGGTATTCTCGCGAAAGAAGCACCAGTCGATCCCCTCTTGCGGGATCTTTACCGGTCGAACATTCGCAAAAAGGTCCAGGTACCGTCGCATCGCGACATTCGCACTCTCAATATTTGGCCACTGATCACCGGCTTGCGGCGTCGTTGTCGGTCCTTTTAAAATCACATGGCAGGCCTTGATCTCCTCAAGAACGTCGTCGGGAATCGCCTTTTTATGCTTAGCCCTGTTCTCAATCGTCAAACCGGCAATATCCTTAAACTGTATCTTCCCTGCTTCAACTTCATCCTTTAAGATATGCTCGAGAACATGCCGGGCGTGTTTTGAGATGATCTCGCCGATACCGTCACCAAAACAAACACCAACGATGATCGGGTTGATCTTGGTATAATCGACGGCCTCGCTGCCCTGCTTCATCGCCTCAATGCGCTCTAATTGTTCCTTAATGATGATTTCAAATTTTTCTTTTGCCTGTTCGACTGAATTTTCTAACATTGCAACTCCGTTCGATGATGAAAATATTTATTTCTAGCTCAGCAGCTGCTCAAACTCCTCAACGTTCTTCACTTGAGCATAAGCGTCTTCATACGTTACGATACCCTCTTCAAACAACAGTTTTAAGGACATGTCCATGGTATGCATACCATACTGAATCCCGGTCTGAATCGACGTCGGGATCTGCTCGACTGACCGCTCGCGGATCAGGTTGCGGATTGCCGGGGTCACAACCAAAATCTCCGATGCTAACGCCCGCCCTTCGCCACCAGCTCGCGGCAATAGAATCTGTGAAGCAACACCCTGCAAACACGCCGACAACTGCAGGCGCACCTGCTGCTGCTGATGCGCCGGGAACACATCAATAATACGCTCGATCGTCTGGGGCGCGTCAGGCGTATGCAACGTAGCCAGAACTAAGTGACCGGTTTCCGCCGCGGTCAGCGCCGTCGAAATCGTCTCCAAATCACGCATTTCTCCGACGACAATAACGTCGGGATCCTGTCGCAAGCAGCGCTTGAGAGCCTCAGCAAAGGAATGCGTGTCGCTAAACACTTCTCTTTGCTTGATAACCGCTTTTTTATTCTTATGCACATATTCGATAGGATCTTCAATGCACATAATCATGCACGCGCGCTCCTGATTAATAACCTCGATCATCGAGGCGAGCGTTGTCGTCTTACCCGAACCGGTCGGCCCCGTAATCAGAATAAGTCCGCTCGGACGACGGGCAAAATCAATGATCGACGGAGGCAACCCTAGATCATGAAGGGAAGGAACATACTGAGGAATCCTCCGGAACGCCGCCTCAACGGAACCTTTCTGAAGATGGACATTAACACGAAAACGCTCCAACCCTTCAAGCGCAAGCGAGAAATCGAGTTCCTTATCACGCTCAAATTTTTCCTTCTGATTATCCGAAAGAATCGCGTAAATGGACTTCTTCAGTTCTTCTTTGACCAGCGGTTTTTCATTAGTAAGGACAAGTTTTCCGTCGATACGCAAAACAGGCGGGCTATTTTCGGTAAGATGCAAATCCGATGCTTTTTGTTGAATAGAAAGTTTGAGCAGTTCTTTAAGATCCACGTGTGGCCCCCTTTAATAGCACTACAAGTGAGTTATTTGGACGAATGTTCTTTGATCCATCCAGCAATACGTTTTGTTCCTTCCTGTATTCTCTCAGTGGAAGTCGCAAAACTCAAACGCATGAACCCGGGAGCCCCAAACCCTTCCCCGGGAATGATCGCAACGTTGACGTCATCGAGGATCTGCTTGGCAACCTCAAAGGAGGCGCCCAGCTTCGAGAAATTACAAAAGAGATAAAAAGCCCCTTCAGGTTTAATATAATCTACTTCGGGAATTTGATCGAACGCGGATGTGATCAGGTCACGCCGGCGTTTGAATTCGTCCCGCATCGCAATGATACTCTCTTCAGGTTCTTTAAGAGCCTGTAGCGCCGCCATCTGACTGATCGAAGATGGATTGGACGTCGAGTGGTCCTGAAGTTTCTTGACGTATCCCATGATCTCTTCAGGTCCAGCCGCATATCCGATCCGCCACCCGGTCATGGAATAGGCCTTCGAAACACCGTTGACCGTGATCGTCAGGTCATAGATATCCTTGCCTAAAGATGCCAGAGACGTATATTCCGGCGCATCATAAATAAGCTTTTCATAGATCTCATCGCTGATCACATAAATGCCTTTATCCACGCAAACCTTGGCAATTGATTCGAGTTCTTCCTTCGAATACAACATACCCGTCGGGTTCGACGGCGAATTCAGGATCAACAGTTTTGTTTTATCGGTAATATTCTCGGCGAGCTGTTCGGCCGTGATCTTAAAATGTGTCTTGGCCGACGTGGGCAGCATTTTTGAGGTCGCACCAGCCAGCTTGACCATTTCCGGATAACTAACCCAGTAAGGTGAAGGAATAAGAACCTCTTCCCCCTCGTCAACCAAGACCTGGATAATGGCATAGATCGAATGTTTTGCCCCGCAGGAAACAACGATCTGCAACGGCGTATACTCTAACTGGTTATCTTTTTTGAATTTCTCGGCGATGGCCTGACGTAAATCCAGAGTGCCGGTACTTGGCGTGTATTTCGTAAAACCATTTTCGATGGCCTTGATAGCCGCAGCCTTGATTGAATCGGGAGTATCAAAATCAGGTTCCCCAGCGGCAAAATTAACAACATCACATCCCTTAGCCCTGAGTTCCTTTGCCTTTGCCGTGATCGCAAGCGTAGAAGAACCGACAACCTTGGCGATCCGGCTGTTAATCTTTACAGGTAACGTTTCCAATGTTCTGTCTCCTTTTGTTAACGTTTTAAAAGAAATTATTTCCCGGAAGACTTCCGGTTAAATATCTTTCTGATACCGGAGAATTTGCTCCCCCGTTTTTCTGTATCCGCGTTGGGAGCGACCTTCTTTGGCTTGGCAATGTCTTTCTTTGAAGCCTGGTCTTTGGCATCCTTCTCACCACTTTCCTTGACCTGAGTTTTTGCCGCCGGCATTTGGGTTTCGTCTTTGGAAGGAACAGCTTCTAAATCTTTCTTTTTAGTCTTAGCCGCTGTTGCAGATTTGGGTTTACTAACAACGATCTCTTCTTTTTCGGTGAGCTCGAGAAATGCCAGCTTGGCATTATCGCCGCGCCGGTTTCCAAGAGGAATAATCCTTGTATATCCTCCTGCTCGGTCTTTGAAACGGGGTGAGGTCTTCGTAAACAGATTGCTAACCAGCTTGTGGTCACAAAGGATCGCAAAGGCCCGGCGCTTATCGGCAAGGGTTCCTTTCTTTCCTAACGTAATAAGCTTATCAACGAGCTTCCTGGCTTCTTTCGCCTTCGCCTCTGTCGTGCAAATCCGTTGTTGGATCAATGCCGCCTTAGCGATATCGCGAACCGTCGCTTTGCGCGCACTTGAATTTCGTCCTAATTTATTCCCTGCAATACCGTGTCTCATAATTTTCCTTCTTCGTGATTAGTCTTTCTTGCGCAATTTCTTCGGGTCGACCTTCATCCCCAAGCTCAATCCCATAACCTTGAGGATTTCATTGATCTCCGTCAGGGATTTCTTTCCAAAATTGCGGTACGTCAAAAGCTCGGATTCCGGCTTTCGGACAAGTTCAGCAATCGTTTTAATATTTCCATCCTTCAGGCAGTTCGCACTGCGCACCGACAACTCTAATTCAGAAATCGGAAGGCGTAATTTCTCGTAAAGAGCCTTCTCTTCGACGGACACTTCTTCTTCCTCTTCTTCCTCTTCGGGAAGCTGTCCGTAACTGACGAACACGTCAAGGTGACGCTGCAAAATATTCGCCCCGTAGAGCATCGCCTCTTTCGGGCTGACACCGCCGTTTGTATGCACTTCCATGATCAACCGGTCATAATCCGTGCGTTGGCCAACACGCGTGTTCTCAACATTATAACTGACACTCACAATAGGCGTAAAAATCGAGTCCACGGCGATCGCATCGACAACATCTTTTTTGTTTTGCTCAGCCGGAACATAGCCGCGGCCACGGGAAACTTCCATTTCAATATGGAGCTTTGTATCACGCGATAGCGTTGCGATGTGCAGATCGGGGTTCAAAACCTCGATGGTCTCATCACAAATGATATCCGCCGCCGTAACCTCCCCTTTTTTCTCCGCTTTAACAAAGATCGGCTTAGGCACCTTGGAATGGGAGCGCAAAACCAATCTCTTCACATTGAGGATGAGCTCTGAAACGGACTCCATCACACCGGGGATCGTCGAATACTCGTGCCTGATGCCATCGATCTTGATCGACGTGACCGCACTTCCTTCAATTGACGACAATAAAATACGACGTAATGAGTTCCCTAACGTAATGCCATACCCCTTCTCAAAGGGCTCGGCTATGAACTTTCCACGGGTATCTGTATATGTTGATTCATCACAATCCAGCCTTTTGGGCATCTGAAAATCACGCCACTTAACTCCCATATCATCCTCCTAATTGGTATTTCGCAGAAATTTTATCTGGAATAAAGCTCGACGATCAACTGCTCGTTGACAGGGAACCCAACATCTTCCCGTTCAGGTAACCGTTTGATCTTTGCTTTGTAATGCGTATGATCCACCTCAAGCCATTCAGGTACGGTCCGATCTTGCGTGGATTTAATACTGTCATCAACGTTCTGTTTGCCCTTCTTCTTAAACTGAATGAAAATTTCGTCATTCTGTTTCGTCAAGAATGAAGGGATATTAACGCGATGGTCGTTGACAAAAACAAAACCATGGTTCACTAGCTGTCGCGCCTGCCGCCTTGAAGTACAAAACCCAAGCCGAAAGATCACATTATCCAATCTTCTCTCCAGAAACTGCAACAAGACCTCACCGGTAATCCCCTTTCCGCGGGCTGCTTTCGCAAAATAGTTGCGAAACTGCTTCTCGTAAAGACCATAGGTCCTTTTTACTTTTTGTTTTTCGCGCAACTGAAGACCGTAGTTCGACAGTTTTGTGCGGCGGCTTGACCCGTGGTCGCCGGGAGCATAGGCTCTTCGGTCAAAGGCGCAACGATGCGTCGTGCATCTCGTACCTTTCAAGAAAAGCTTTTCACCCTCTCTGCGACATAACCGGCAGCTTGAACCAATATATTTTCCCATAAGACTCTCTCTCCTAAATTATACCCTGCGTTTCTTTCTCGGACGGCAGCCATTATGCGGCAATGGCGTTACATCCTTTATCGACGTCACCGTCAATCCGTTAGCCTGCAGCGCGCGAATAGCTGATTCCCGTCCAGAACCCGGGCCGTTAACAAGAACTTCCACACTTTTCAAGCCTAGATCTTTTGCACGACGCGCAGCGTCGGACGAAGCAACCTGAGCCGCGAACGGCGTCGATTTCTTAGAACCGCTAAATCCCACAACACCTGGCGTCGACCAGACAATAACGTTGCCCTGCACGTCCGTGATCGTTATCACCGTATTATTAAATGTCGCCTTGATATGAACCACACCTGAAGTTATTCCCTTCAGCGCTTTCTTCTTTGCCTTATCTTTTCTTTTTATTGGTTTAGCCATTTAACAGTTATCCTTTACCGATTTATTTTTTCTTGACCTTGCCACCTACACTCGGTTTTCGCCCTTTGCGTGTCCGTGAATTGGTTTTTGTCCTCTGGCCGCGAACCGGCAACCCCCTGCGATGACGCAGTCCCCGGTACGTTCCAATCGAAACATGTCTTTTAACATTCTCACTAATCTCCCGACGGAGATCTCCTTCTGTAATATAATTACTTTGGATAATCGACGTGATCCGCGAGATCTCTTCATCCGAAAGCTCTTTGGCCCGCCGGTTGCAATCAATGTTAGCCTGGGCCAGAATCTCACGGGATCTGGTCGGCCCTATTCCGTAAATATATCGCAAGGAGGCTTCGATCCTCTTTTCCTTTGGAATATCAACACCTAGAATTCTTGGCATACGTCTACCCTTGTCTTTGTTTGTGTTTTGGATTAGTACAAATCACTCGCACGACCCTCTTGCGCCGAACAATCTTACAATTTCCACATAATCTTTTAACTGATGCTTTTACTCTCATTTTATTTATTCCTGTATGTTATGCGCCCGCGCGAGAGATCATAGGGCGATAATTCAAGTTTGACTTTATCTCCAGGAAGGATCCGGATAAAGTGTTTACGGATCTTGCCTGATATATGCGCTAGAACGATATGGCCATTCTCAAGCTCCACACGAAACATCGCATTTGGCAATGCCTCTTTGATGATCCC
>DAOWBD010000010.1 GCA_030634235.1 Candidatus Omnitrophota bacterium
ATGGCCCAGTTTACTAATTCATAAGTATTCTCGGATTTAGCCAACTCAATGAGTTTACATTCACTGGTACCAATGTCTAGCCCTACCGCTGAGGTCTTCTGCTCGCTTGGAAGGAATTTCTTTATCGTACCAAAATACTGTTCCAGCAGTTTATGCATAGTTCTTTGTTATAAAAGTGTAATATTAATAATAGTATATATTTGAAGGTATGTGGATGTATTCTATTGTATTCTGCTCTTATTATCAAGCAGTAATTTGCAATTGTTTTGCAATTGTTTATTAAGGAAAGTTTTTCGTAAGAAAACGTGGTTGTAACACTTATGAAAATATTCTTAAAAAAAGAAGGGGGCTCCAATGAGCCCCCTTCTTACATACAAAAGTAAAATAATCCATTGAGGATCAAATTACATTTCTGCTAAAATACCGCCTACATTCATCGTGAACGTCGTTGTCCCTGTTACGTTCATGTTTGCAACATTCGCCGTGAACGTATAGCCGCCTCCTGTCATCGTGCAGGTATACCCGAATCCGGAAACCGTTGTATCGCAATAGTATGCATTGAGATACGGCGGTGTCGCGCCTGTCAGGGAATGCATGTCACCAGGATAGTTACCATTATTGGCTGTTCCGAATGTTTCAGCTGCGGTTGACATGCTTCTGAGCGTGGTCTGAGCTAGAGCATCATTCGCTGAGATCTTGGCCCTGAGCAAGTTCGGAATGGCGATCGCCGCCAACAATGCGATAATAGCGACAACGATCATGATTTCGACGAGCGTAAAACCTTTTCGACTTCTTTTCATGTTCCAGTCCTCCTTCCTTCGTTTTAGGGCCGGAAACCATTTTAGACATCCAAAAGAAAGAAGATGGAAAAAGTAAGTATAATGCCGTTACCTTTTTCCTTCTTTAAGACGCAACAAATAGCATCCCTGACCCAGTTAAACTATTATAGAATTATAACACCTCCTTTCTGATATTGTCAAATAATTATACTGTTTTTGCACCAAAAACTTTACAGATAGATTTCCACGGGTTTACACCCGTGGTTTTAACAGCGCGAAATATAAAAAACCACTCCATCTCTTGGAGTGGTTCACATAACACATAGGATTCCCATGGCAACTGGCTGCCCTGGACGTCCAGGACCCTATAGCTTTGTGTCCCATCCTTACGAATGGTTTACCTTTTTCGATGTTCAAATTTACCCGTCACCCGAAGTATACCATACCAGTCTACCAACTACAACAGCAATAGGTGAACTTTCTTGACACTTTCTCATGACACTTTCTTCTTAGATGCAAGGACCGCAGTCAAGTGTCCCCACGCAACCATCAGAAACAATCCCGCATTCATCTACTTCACAGATGGTTCTTGGCCTACAACAATCAATGCATTCGTCTCCCTCGCCTTGAATCCTTTCACAACATTCATTTGGGCAAACCGGTATACATCCCGGTTCTCCCACCGGAACAAAACAATAATTTAAAACAAGGCATTTCATCCCCTTAATCGCCTTTAAAAAAGTCCTATCTATCTTTCGCGTCAAGGCCCCAGACGGCCCAAGAGCTATAATCAAAACAGTTATTACCCCGACAAATAGGAGAATATATTCCGTCATATTCTGACCTTCCGAAGAGTTCTTTGCCCAAAATCTTCTGATTCTTTTTAGCATGATGGCTATCTCCTATGAAATCTCATTTTTTAGTATGACATTTTGTCGCCATATTTTATCCGGCATGGAGGTTTTTTGCTCAATATTTTCTGCTCTTTTAGGTATAAAAAAACCGAGCTGCCATATAAAATCAATCCGTACAATGGTAACCCGGCTATCAAAGGTATCGTTCTCTTGACCCGTGGCTTTGCCCCTGCTTTGTCTCGGAGCTTTCGCACTCCAATTTTGCAGAATCCGGCAAAATTGAAAACATCATTTTTCAAACAGAACCGGAGCCCCTGCCTCACGGCAGGTTTGCCTTTATCATTATAAGTATGCCATATTTATCTTAAGATTCCTATTCAAAACAAGTATGTGTGGATAAAAAAGGACTTTCTGCTGATAGAAAACGTTAGAATCTGTTAAGCCTGTATTGAAGCCCATCTATTTCACGAACCAGATTGGTTTGCACACGTGTTAATTCTTCAATTTGGTTAAGCGGTCCCAGATTTTTCTTCTTTAATGCCTCTAACCTCTTTTCCGCCACAATCAAATCTTTCCCAACCCTCTCTTTTCTCTCTGAAAGCATCTTTTTACGGGAATTAAAACCGCTTTCGTTTAAACGGTCTTCCAGAACCCGGACCTTTTCCTCAGAATTCCTTATGTCTTTCTGAAAGATAGCAATGAGCTCCTGCGTCCTTCTTTTTCGCCCGTCCATATCCACGACTTCCGCAAACTGAAATTCCCTATTCGAGCGATAAGTCCCTGGTCGGCCGGATAATTCAGCCCTCTTCTTAGCTAAATTTTCCTTCACCCTTTGAAGATCACCGATACCTTTGCGCAACATATCGTTCTCAAAAGAAAGACGTTCGTTCTTCTGTGTTGTTTTCCGTACACTCTCCTTGAGACGTAGCAGGCTAAACTCAAGCATTTCATCCGCAGGCGTATGTCCGGAGCGATCCCGACTTGCTGCCGTCGCCATAGGCACAAAGACGCCATAACAGCTCATCGAAAAGAAAAAGCAAACAAAAAGGATACTTTTCATGGGAACCTAGATAATCTGAGTAATATTAATAATCGGCAAGAACAGGGCAATAACAATGAAACCGATCACGATCCCTAAGACACCAATGATCAGCGGTTCGATAACGCTTGTCAACCCTTCGACAGCAGCATCAACTTGATCATCGTAAAATTCAGAGATCTTAAGAAGCATCGTTTCCATTTTTCCTGACTTTTCCCCGATAGCAATCATCCTTGTGACCATGGGAGGGAAAACGCCGCTTTTGACAAGTGGAGCCGCAAGGCTTTCTCCCTCACGAACACTTCCTTTGACATCATTAACGACCGTCTCTAAAACACGATTCCCGATCGTCTTCTCGACGATATCTAAGGATTCCAGAATCGGAACACCGCTTTGAACAAGCGTCGCTAACGTCCGACTGAAACGGCTGATCGCCACCTTCCGCAGAAGGTCACCGAAAATCGGCACTTTTAAACTTAACCCGTCGAGGACTAGCGCGCCTTTGTCAGTCTTGTGCCATTGACGCACCCCAAAGAAAATAGCTACGAGCCCGGCAATATACCATAACAAATGATGGCGCAAAGCATCACTGACGTTAACAAGAACCTGCGTCATCGCCGGAAGGCCCTGATCGAAAGAAGAATAGATCTCTGTAAATGTCGGAACAACCTTTACCAATAAGACAATCGTTATGAGAATCGCCATGGACACAACAACGATCGGATAAATAAGCGCGGACTTGACCTTGCGCTTAAGTTTCAGAGTTTTTTCCATGTACGTTGCAATGCGATCCAAAACGATACTCAGGGCCCCGCCGGTCTCCCCCACCTTAACCATATTCGTAAAAAGCGTATCGAAGACAGCCGGATGTTTTGAGAAGGCAGCCGAAAGACTCGTTCCATGTTCGATATCTTCCTGGACCGTCGCAAGCGTCTTTTTGAACGTAGGATGGGTCACCTGCTCCGCCAGAGCATCCAACCCCTGAATGATCGGAATCCCGGCCTCGACCATCGTCGCTAACTGCCGGGCAAAAATAACAATTTCCTCGCCCTTAACTTTCTTACTTTGGAAAGAAGACTTCTTGGCTACTCCGGCATCCTTAATCTCGATCACAGAAATGATCGTGAGTTTGCGCTTGCGCAACTCTTCAATAACATTAGCTTTGTTTTCCGTAGAAATCTTTCCCGTAACCGTACGGGACTCTCTGTTCTTTGCGATATATTTGAATGTAGGCATAATAAAAAATGGATCCCAAGATTGAAGGTTTAGTTTTTATGATTCACTGCCGTACCAGCGGTTGATCGCTTTCTCGATCTCGCTGTCCGTCGCGATAAAAGGCGCTAAGCGGCAATTCGTTATGCGTTTTAATTCAGCCTTAGCGGCTTCGTCCAAAGGATCGGCCATCACGACACTTAAGATATCGTTCACCCGGTCAAGCGGGATCATGTGATACTTACGCGCGGTCTCCCCGGGCACAAGCTGAATGATACTTTGATCGATCTCATACTTATCGATCGCGATATAGGGAATGTGGCACTGAACGACAAGGGCCGCGACAACATCATGTTCCTCGACATAACCAAGGCCGGTCAGGATCTCCCCGAAATAATCGCCCTGTTCCTCCTGAACCTTAAGGGCGTGCTTCAACTGCGTCTGACTGATAATATTGCGATCAAGTAATATTTTTCCCAAAAGCTGTTTTTTTGAAGAAGATTTTTTGCTCATCGACACGACCACCTGCACAAAGGCTCTTGCTTCCGGCTGATGGGAATTCATCGTATTGTTATTAATATTTAATTTATTGTAACAGCCAGAAAGCAGTTTGGAAATAAGGAAAACAAAAAGATTGATCGGCCTTCTGTTCCAAGAAACACCGTTGAGACTATTCAACCGTTGCGATCCGCAAGACCTCCTCCAAGGATGTCAACCCGGCCTTACATTTGAGTATGCCGTCATCCCATAAGGTGATCATTCCTTTTTCCCGGCGCGCATATTCTTTTATGTCATCCGATGATTTTCCGTTGATCAACATATCCCGGATGACATCATCGATTTCCAATAGTTCCGTTAGGCCCAGCCGCCCGAGATACCCCGTCTGGCCGCACGCTTCACATCCTTTTCCGCGATAGAAAGTCAGGTCTTTCGGAAGTTTGTCTTGTAACCGGTCGCGCATCTCTTGGGGGATATCCATCTTCTCTTTGCATTTTGAACAAATTTTACGGCAGAGCCTTTGAGCACTGACCAGAACGAGGCTTGAAGCGACCAAGAACGGCTCGACATTCATATCGACTAACCGTGTCAGGGTCCCAGCAGCATCGTTGGTGTGCAGCGTCGAGAAAACCAGCTGCCCGGTCAAAGAGGCCTTGATCGCAATATCGGCGGTCTCATTGTCACGGATCTCCCCGACCATGACGATATCAGGGCTTTGCCGCAGAATCGCCCTTAAGCCCGCAGCAAATGTTAATCCAATCTCCGCCCTTGCCTGGATCTGCGTTAGCCCCTCGATCAAATACTCCACAGGATCCTCGACAGTAATGATATTTCGTTCAACCGTATTGAGCTCACTGATGATCGAATACAACGTCGTGGATTTCCCGCTTCCCGTCGGTCCGGTGACCAGGATCATGCCGAACGGCTTACTGATCGCTTCTTTAAATATCTTCAGGGACCTTTCTTCAAAGCCAAGCCCTTCGAGACCGACCGCGAGCTTGCTCTTGTCCAGAACGCGCATGACGATCTTCTGCCCGAATGTCGTCGGAAGAATTGAAACACGAAAATCTACTTCTTTATTACCGACCTTTAATTTGAACCTTCCATCCTGCGGGACTTGATTCGTCGTAATATCCAGCCGGGACATGATCTTGATACGGACGACAACGGCATTCTGGTTTTCCTTTGGAATATTGAGAATATCATGCAAAACACCGTCGATACGGTAGCGAACGCGCATGCCGTCGACTTCCGGCTCGATATGAATATCAGAGGCTCTACGATTCAAAGCCTCCTTGACGACTAAATTGATCATGCGAATAATCGGCGCTTTTTCGCTTCCATCGACGGACCCACCATCTTCTTCCTGCCGCTCCTGGTCGGAGACAATCTCGAAATCCTCAATCTGAATATCCTTGGTGATCTCGTTGACGCTGATGTCGGTCTTAACACCGTAATATGTATTGATCGCTTTTAAGATATCGGAATTAGTACTCATCACGACGTCGATCTCTTTACCAGTGATATTTTTCAGGTCATCGATCAAAAAAATATTAAACGGGTCGGACAGAGCAATAGTCAACGTGTAGTCAAGCTCCGAAAGCGGGATAATACTATACTGCCGGGCCGTGCGTTCAGGGATAGCTTCCTGAAGGGCGGGATCAATCTTATACTTGCTCAGATTAATAAACGGGATATTTAATTCCCTGACGAGAACAGCCATCAGATCCTGTTCTTTAATATGTCCCTTCTCGATCAAGGCCTTGTCCAAGCCGATCTTTTTTTTCTTCTGCAGGGCAACCGCTTCGTTCACTTCTTTTTTCGTGAGCTTCTGCGCGTCGATCAGTATCTTCAGGATTTTGTCTTTAATCGTTGCTACCATAGTCCCTCTTTATTGCGACAGATCATTCCGCCATCGCTTCATCCGGTGCCGTGATTCGTGAAACCTCCTCGAGCGTCGTTAGCCCTTCGACAACCTTAGCGATACCATCTTCGCGCATCGTCTGCATTCCTTCAATACGGGCCGCTTCTTTCAGTTTAACTTCCCCCGCCCTCGCCAGGATCAGCTCGCGGATCTTCGGCGAGAAAATAAAGATCTCTGTGATCCCAACGCGTCCCTTATACCCCGTCTGAAAACAACGCTTGCATCCTTTCCCCCGGGACAATTCGAATGTCGTCGCACCTTTTGGGAACGCCTTTTTTAAATTAAATTTATCGATGATCGTCGGCGTCGCCTCATAAGTCTCTTTGCAAAAAATGCAAGTTCTGCGAAGAAGCCGCTGGGCCACAATCGCCAGGACAGAAGAACAAATCAAGAACGGCTCAATGCCCATGTTCATCATGCGAATAATGGATCCAGCCGCCGTCGTCGTGTGCAGAGAACTTAAAACAAGGTGTCCGGTCAAAGCAGCCTTAACAGCAATATCCAGGGTCTCCTTATCACGGATCTCACCGATCATAATAATATCCGGATCTTGACGGAGAATGGACCGCAAGCTGACCGGAAACGTCAGGCCCATCGCCGGTTTAATATTGACCTGGCTCACCCCCTTCATCTGGAACTCAACAGGATCCTCGACGGTAACAATATTCTTCTCGGGGGAATCAACATATTTCAGGATCGAATACAACGTCGTGGTCTTCCCGCTTCCCGTCGGGCCGCAGGCAAGGATCATCCCGTGGGGCTCAATGGAACATTCTTTGAGCCGCTCAAGAGCTTGTTCCTCGAACCCTAACCGGTCGACATTCAGGAACGCCGCATCCTGGTCGAGAATTCTTAAAACAACCTTCTCGCCAAAAGCCGTCGGCAGAACACTGACGCGAAAATCGACCGAGTGCTCCCCGGCGATAATCGTCTTAAACCGTCCGTCCTGGGGCAGCCGATGCTCAGAGATGTCGAGATTGGAAATGACCTTGATCCGGGAGACGATCGGAAAATGCAGGACCTTCGTCATCCGGTCGATCTCGCGGACGATCCCGTCAATACGGTAACGGATCCGCATCGTTTTCTCAAGAGGCTCAATAAAAATGTCGCTCGCCTTCGCGATAACACCTTGCTGGATGATCGTGTCGGTCAACTTGATAATGGGCGCCTCGTCGGTCAATTCCTCGACCGCCGCTTTATTCCCTTCATCCTGCGCATCCTTGATCAACTCGAGCTCGCCGGTATCCTGAATATCCCTAATGATCTCATTGAAGGTATCCGTCGGATCCTTGACATCTTCTTCTTTCTTTTCCGTCTCGGGATAGTATTTTTCGATCGTCCGTATGATATCTTTCGGCAAACCGATAATCGGATTGATCGTGTATCCGGTCAGGACCTTGACATTATCGATCACAAAAATATTGAGAGGATCCGCCATCGCCAAGGTCAGATGGTCCCCCATCAGCGAGACAGGCATAATCTGGTATTTGATTGCGGTTTCTTTGGGGATGATCTTGATAATTTCAAGGTCAACTTTAAGACGGTCAATATTGATCGGCGGGAGACCTAAACCTTCGCTTAAAACTTGGGCTAATGCAACTTCATCAATAAGTTCTAACTTCACAAGGATCTTACTTAATTCGCCGCCAGATTTTCTCTGCTCCTCTAGGGCGCGTTCCAAATCCTTAGACGAAATATGTTTGTCCCGAATTAATATTTCCTGAAGACGATCCCTTAATGACGCCATTATTCCGCTATATAGTATTTATCAATCGATTGTTTGACATCAGTCGCCGTGCTCACAAAAACCTGAACACTGCATCCGGTAATAAGCTCCACATCTTCGAGCGCCTGAACATTTAAAGGGTTGGACATCGCTACGGTCAGGCTCTTTCCGATCTTGTCGATAGGCACGAGGCAGAACTGGCGGCATACATTTTCTGGTACCGACCGGATCACCTCCGCGTCGATCTCATAACTGGAAAGAGGCAGGTACGGAAAGCCATACTGGCAGGTCAGCGCTTGGGCGATATCTTTTTCGGTAGCAAACTTCAAATCGACCAGCACTTCGCCAAGCAAATGCCCGGAATTCTTTTTTTGGTAATCTAAAGAAATCGTAAGCTGTTCGTGGCTGATAACCCCGCGTTCAACCAGAAGCTCACCAAGATGTTTGCTCGTTGCTTTTTTAAAATGTTTCATCACGTAATAACCCGGAAGAACAATCCACTTTCACCAGCCTCTCTATCCTGAGACCAGCACTTATAAATATAAATAATTAGTTTAGTCTACTATACTTATGAAACGTGTACAATTGAAAAAATATAAAACATTTCTACTTAAAATATAGTCCGTCGTTTGCTTAAATTCAATAGAAACCCCATCATTATTATAAATATTAAAAATGACGAACGACCGTAACTGACAAATGGCAATGTCAGCCCTACAATCGGGAATAATCCCATGACCATTCCGACATTAATAACCACCTGAAGGGTCAAGATCGCCACGATCCCTACCGTTACGAACATACCGAACTTATCCTTGACCTGATTAGCAATATTCAAACTGGTATAGATCAAAAGGAAATAAAGCGTCACCAGACAAATCGTCCCTACGATCCCCCATTCTTCCCCGATGACCGAAAATATGAAATCCGTGTGCCGTTCAGGAAGGAAATTCAGCTGATTCTGCGTTCCGGACAGCCATCCTTTCCCAAAGACCTGCCCCGATCCTATCGCGATCTTTGATTGAATAATCGTATATCCCGCCCCGAGGGGATCGATGTTCGGGTTCAGAAATACCAGCAACCGATCCTTTTGATACGGCTTGAGAATATTCCATGCAAAAGGTACCGCCGCCAGACATACGCCTAATAGCCCGAAAATATATCGATACTCCAATGCCGTCGCAAAAAGCATGACCAGAAAGATCCCGAATAATAAAAGCGACGTTCCGAGATCCGGCTGCTTGAATATCAGCAGCATCGGAACAACCGTGACCGTAAGCGGAATCAGCAGATCCCAAAAGATCATCTGGGTATGACTGAAAAAGCCGTACGGAAGTTTCGGCCTCCGATCGCTGAAATAGGCCCCCAATATCAGGATCAAAGATAATTTCGTTAGTTCAGAAGGCTGAAAACTGAATCCCGCGATCTCTATCCAGCGCCTTGCGCCAAGAGCATGCCGCCCGCCAAGAAGAACGAAAATAAGCAATAGAATATTTAGCGCGTAAAAACCATAAGCGACATCATAGAACTTCCGGTAATCAACCTTCCCCAGAAAATACATAATTACAAATCCCACTAGCGCGCATAAAAGTTGATCGTAGAAGATCTTTTGCGGCACGCGCACATTTTCATAAGAAGCACTGTAAAGAGCGACGAGCCCTACCACAACGATCAGGACCGTGTAGATCCAAATTTTCTTTGCAAGATCGCGTTTCATAATAATTCTTTCGCCTGCATGCCGAGCAGCAACTCCCTGGCAACTAAACACGCATTGTGGCTCGAATCTCCATGTTCCAAAAAGACGCAAAAGGCAATGTTCTTCTCTTCGCCTTTTGCATAGCCGACAAACCAGGCATGATTCAATTTCTTACCGGAAGTCTGCGCCGTTCCTGTTTTTCCCGCAACATATAAATCGTCAAGATCCAATACATGCGCAGTCCCCGAGAAATTCGTCACAGCCCCGCGCATGCCCTTTTGAACTGTTTCCAAGATCTCCCGATCAATCTTTATATTTCTTTTGAAATTATACTGTTCGACCGCGACGCCCCCGATTGCCTTAATAACGTGCGGCTGAACTTCATTTCCATTATTCGCCACCGTCGACATCATGCGGACTAACTGCAGGGGTGTGACAAGCAACCCGCCCTGCCCGATGGAAAAATTTAAAGTGTCTCCAGCATACCATCGCTGCTTTCGTCGAATCGATCTTTGCCGGCGGCTCGGCACGTATCCGCTATCTTCGTAGGGAAGATCAATATATGTTAAGCTGCCAAGCCCGAACTGCCGGGCATATTGATGAATCATATCGGCCCCTAAAATAAGTCCCACACGGTAATAATAAACATTACACGAGTGGGTCAAGGATTCGATCAGATTCTCCGGTCCGTGCGTATGCGCGCACCGGAATTTATTTCCCCCGAGCTCGTAATAACCTTTACAATTGTAAGTCGTATGCGGGGTGACCTTCCCGCTGTCTAAAGCCCCGATAGCGATCAGCACTTTAAAGACGGATCCGGGCGGATACAATCCCTTGATCGCGCGATTCAACAGCGGCGCCGACGAATTATTAAAAATCCGCGAGAGCATCTTCTGTTTTTCTGCGTCAATAAAAATGTTGGGATCATAAGTCGGCGCGCTTGTTAACCCAAGAACCTCACCGTTATCCATATCCATCACAACGATCACACCCGTCTTGCCCTCTAATACCTCCAAGGCAATCGCCTGAATATCGCTATCGATCGTAAGGCTGATATCCTGTCCCGTCGTCGGTTCTTTCAGGCTCAACAACCGGACCTGTTGCCCGCGGCTATTAACCTCGATCTGAATGCCGCCCTCGCCGCCCTTAAGATACGCATCATAATATTCCTCGACGCCGGAATAACCGATAATACTTTGCGGAGAGTACCCGTACTCTTTGGAGCGTTCCTTCCGAACACGATTGATCTTCCCGACATACCCGAGAACATGCGCGCTGTTCTTGCCCAAAGGATATGATCTCTTGAATCCTTCCTGAAGGATCAGGCTCGGATAAAGGTATTTGCTTTCCTCGAGAATGATCGCTTTATCCCGGTCAATATCTTCCGCCACAACAACGGGCGCGAACAAAGCATATTTTTTTTGGGCATATCTCGTCTCAATCGTCTTCTGGTCGACGCCTAAAACCTTGGCTAAGAACTGAAACAATTCCTGCCGGTCATGAAGGTCCTGGGGCGCAACCATAACATTGTACGCAACGCGCCTGTCGGCGAGCACCTTCCCGTGGCGGTCCATGATCCGGCCCCGCCATCCTTCAAGGGGAACGATCCGGATACGATTGTTCGTGCTTAAATGATAGAAATACTGCCCCCGGATGACCTGAACATAGACGAGATCCGCGGCAATAAGCACGAAGAGTCCGATAATGATTATACGAATAACTTTGATACGCATTTTTTTAATTCAGCGAAGATAAAAGAGGCCGCAATAAGCGTCGTTAGAACTTCAGGAATGAAAACAAACTTTAAGATCTGAACCACATCAATTTTTGTAAACATTGCCTGGAAAAAGAAATGGACCAAAATATTAATGACCGTGATCAAAAAGACCAACAAGAGCCGTGACCGGCGCGACGCCACATAATGAAGATATCTTTTTAACACCGTTGTCAAGTAAGCACAAAGAACAAATGAAAATATATTAATCCCGAAGACACCCGCGCTAAAACTATCTTTAAGAACTCCGGCAAGGACGGCGGTAAAAATACTATAACGTATGCCAAAGGCTAGATTAAAATAAATGATCGCCAGCAAAAGTAGGTTCGGCATGAACCACCGTCCCGCCATATTGAAAAGAAAAAACTCGGCAAGAAAAAGGACAAGGACACAAACGGGGACAAAAATAATTTTACGCATAAGACACCTTTACTTCAATATCACAAGAACTTCTTCGATCTGGGAAAAAGCCACGGCCGGTTCAACAACATATTCGATGGCCGGGTTTTTCGAACCGTTATTGACCGCGATGATCTCTCCGATCAGCAAACCTTCCGGAAATGACAAGCTTAACTTCGACGTGATGACCTTATCGCCGATGTCCACTTTCGCATTCGTGCGGATGTATCTCATGCGGCAGACGCCCTTGAGAGTTCCCGAAACCAACCCGCTTTCCCTCGGGCCCTGAACAAGTGCAGCGATGGAAAACTGCGGATCGGTCAACAGAATCACCTTGCTCGTATCCGACCCGACCTCAGCGATCTTGCCGATCACTCCCGCCGCGTTAACAACCGGCATCCCCTGGCGGATACCATCGTCGACTCCCCGGTCGATAATCATCGTCGAGTTCCAATACGAAGGATTGCGGCCGATGACATTCGCAACAGCAGACGAATAAACAAGTTCCCGTTTAAATTTCAAAAGGTCATCGAGCCGCGTGTTCTCGCGAATGACCTCTTCAAGGCCGACTAAACGCGACCGCAGAACATCAACCTCTTCCTTCAATCGTTTATATTCGTCAAATGTGCGGTGATAATAAAGAACTTTTTTGATCTCATTAAGGGGAAAGGAAAGAATGCGGATCGGGATCGACGTAGCCTTGATGATCCCGAATTGAACAACATGAAATGATCTCGCTCCGGCAAAAAGAAGAACAAAAACAGCCAGGAGGATGCAAAGGTAAATTAGATTCTTCCGATTAATTCTAAACACTCATCAAACCCGGATAAAAAAGAATAGTATTCTATTGTTTCAACGATTTTTTATTAAAACATTTAAATGCATGACCACAACGGAGGCAGATAAAATCAGAATCCCGTAACTAAATTAAACCGTACGGGATTCATTATTATAATCGTTGAAATTTTCGCTTAACTACTATTCCAGAAGTCTACATATTTTGTGTATCAGAAATCGAGCCGTGTAGGCACAACAATTCTTCGGCGTAAACGGACCGGCATATTCAACATCTGGCCTGTTCCTAAAACGACAGCCGTTAAAGGATCGTTGGCAATATGCACCGGCAATCCCGTTTCTTCAGCAATTCGTTTATCTAACCCGCGCAATAACGCGCCGCCCCCGGCCATTACGATGCCGCGATCAATTAGATCAGCGGCCAGCTCCGGTGGAGTTTGTTCCAAAGTTGTTTTCGAGGCATCCACGATCGCCTGAATCGGATCATGCAGGGCCTCGCGGATCTCGACGGAAGTAACCGAGATCGTCTTCGGCAATCCGGAGATCAGGTCGCGCCCACGGACATCCATGTTGAGTTCCTCCTCAAGAGGATAAGCAGAACCGATACGAATCTTTATTTCCTCAGAAGTCCTCTCCCCGATCATCAGGTTGTAGGTCTTGCGCAGGTATTCGACAATCGCCTCATCCATTTCATCGCCGGCAATACGGATCGATTTCGCATACACAAGCCCGCCGAGAGAAATAACCGCGAGTTCTGTTGTTCCACCACCGATATCAATGATCATATTTCCAGCAGCTTCTTCAACAGGCAAACCAACGCCGATAGCGGCTGCTTTCGGCTCCTCAATAAGTTCAACAGATCTGGCTCCCGCACGTTCACCCGAATCGCGAACCGCACGTCTCTCCACCGCCGTAATCCCGGAAGGAACGGCAATCACCATCGCCGGGCTCAATAACTTTCGACGGCCATGCACTTTACGGATAAAATACTTTAACATCGCTTCGGTGATCTCAAAATCCGAAATAACCCCACCTTTCATCGGTCGGATCGCGATAATATTGCCGGGCGTGCGACCCAACACCTTTTTCGCCTCTTCACCGACAGC
>DAOWBD010000057.1 GCA_030634235.1 Candidatus Omnitrophota bacterium
ACAGATAGGGCGCTGCTCCCTATCTTTGTTCATTGATCGAAAAAAAGTTCTGGGATTCTTCAATTCTCGCCGTTCCGCGAGAATTGGGTAGGCCCGGTAAAACTGTGCCGGGCGCGACTTAAAGGAATTTTGACCTGTCCCTTTCAAATTCAATTCCGCCGGCGCCGGCGGAATTGGGCTTGTATCATGTTCTTTAAATTTCGCCTTTTTGTGTTTTTGTAGCGCTTAGCCATAATGACCGTGTATTCTTCCTTGGATTTTGGGCTCATAATAGTTACCTCCTCTAGTAGGGTAACATGCATTATGAGGCAACGAAGCCAGTTACAAGATCCTAGGGTAACATTTAATGTGAGTCAATTCGGCCCCAAATAACGGCTTGACAAAGCGAACCGCACCTTGTATACTTTCGGAGTCTTAGAAGTTTTGCGGTTAAACCATTGATGGTTTAAGACACAGTTTGAGGGGGGCAAAGCAGTCCGACAGGCCACGAGTGACAAGTGGAGGTCGGGCTTTTTTTGTTTCTAAGCTTGCAATGCAGGCTTGTTGGCGAAGCGTTTTGAGGGTTTGCCGATCTCTTTACCGCAGGTAGGTATACTCTATCAGGCCATAAATTGGGCATTATTGGGTTCGGAAAGTCTTACTTTGTGATCTAATAGAGTATATATGTAAGGGCAAAGATGTCCTCTTTGGAAGCAATGAACGCTTCTGGAGAGGATTTTTGTGTAAAAAACAGGGAAACAAAAAGGAGAGAGGAAATGGTGATCAACTTTATTGAAAAATTGCCGAAAATAGCTGGGATATTCGCTGTGGCAGCGTTCTTTTGTGTTCTTTCTTCGTTCGCAGAAGCGGCAACGGGGGATGAAGCCATGTTCAGGGTGAATAATACCTGGATGATGGTCTCGACATTCCTGGTGTTCATTATGCACTTGGGATTTGCTGCGCTTGAATCCGGATTAACCCAGTCCAAGAATACGGTCAACATTCTTTTTAAGAATGTTTCGATCTTGGCAATCGGGCTTTTGACCTATACGATTTGCGGGTTCAATCTGATGTACCCGGGGGAGGCGTGGGTCTTTGGGAAATGGTTCGGCTTTGCCGGATGGGGCGTTTCATCGCCTGAAGGCGCCGCGGGTCTAATCGCGTATGCGGATGGCAACTACACCTACTGGACCGATTTTCTCTTTCAAGGGATGTTCGCCGCGACCGCCGCGACGGTCGTTTCCGGCGCTGTCGCTGAACGGATCAAGCTGAAAAGCTTCCTTATTTTCTCAGTGATCTTTGTCGGATTTGTTTATCCGTTCTTGGGAAGCTGGAAATGGGGCGCCGGATGGCTGGATGAAATGGGATTTTACGATTTTGCCGGATCAACATTGGTCCACTCTGTCGGCGGTTGGGGTGCGCTCATGGGTGCGATTCTGCTTGGCCCGAGATTAGGGAAATATGACAAAGGGAGGATCAAGGCGATCCCGGGGCACAGCATGCCGCTGGCCACGATTGGCGTGTTTCTGCTCTGGCTGGGATGGTTCGGTTTTAACGGAGGGTCTGTTCTGTCTGCCGACCCGGGGCCGGTCTCGTATGTTTTAGTCACAACATCACTGGCAGCTGCGGCTGGTGTGATCGGCGCGATGATCATGTCGGAGGTGATCCAGAAGAAGCCGGACCTTTCGATGGTCTTAAACGGATCGCTTGCTGGACTTGTTGGGATCACGGCCGGGGCTGATACGGTTTCTGTTCTGTCGGCGATCATTATCGGATTCATTGCCGGACTTCTCGTCGTGGTTGCGGTTATTTTTATCGATACCAAGCTGCGGATTGATGATCCGGTGGGAGCGCTATCGGTCCACCTGGTTTGCGGGATCTGGGGAACGCTGGCTGTAGGGCTATTCAGTACAAATCCTGAGCACTCGTTTGTGGTGCAGTTGATTGGCGTTGTTGCTTATGGCGCCGTGGCAGCTACGGCCGCCTTCGTCATATTTGCTGTGCTCAAGGCAACGATCGGCATTCGGGTATCCCAAGATGAAGAGAAACAGGGGCTGGATATCGGCGAGCATGGGATGGAATCCTATGCAGGATTTCAAATTTTCTTAAATCAGTAAGAAGGGAGGAATAATATCATGAAATTAGTTGTCGCTATGATACAGCCGCACAAACTGCCTGATGTCAAAAAGGCGCTTTTTGACGCGGATATACATAAAATGACAGTTACCAATGTCCTGGGGTGTGGGCAGCAAAAAGGATTCGAAGAAACGTACCGGGGGGTTGTCCATGAGGTCAATCTCTTGAAAAAAGTGCGTTTTGAGATTGCTGTTAATGCGGAGTTTGTTACGCCGACCATTGAAGCGATCATCAAAGGGGCCAGGACGGACCAGATCGGGGACGGGAAGATATTTGTCCTGAACCTGGAGAGGTGCGTACGGATCCGTACCGGAGAAGAGGGTGATGATGCAATAGGATAGATCCGAAAAGGAGGCACTCAAAGACCGTATCCTTGAGTAAACAAAGGAATTGGGGCCCAGAAAAATCTTGACAAAAATATAGGTCGGTTGTATATTCATTTGTCTTACTTTTTAGGCAAAGATGTCTTTAAAGGGATTTATAGAGTGTTAAGAGAATTTTTCTGGTGTTAAAGAGAAAGGGCATTGGTGTCCTCTTCAGCAAAGGTAAAACTATGCGGAGAGGATTTTTTATTTACCGGACTCTTCCCTAAATAGTCTTTGGAAACGGGCCTTTTTCAGGAAAAAAAGGATGCCTGTTAGGAACAGGTATTTTATTAAAAGGTGATTTCAAAAAAAGGGGAGAAAACGATGAGAACAAGAATAAGTTCAATAGATATTCCAAATATCGGAAGGAAACCAATTATGACAGCTGAAAGCAGACAGGAAACAGTTGCGGATTATTATGGCGAGAATGTTTTTGGGCTTAAGGTCATGCGTAATTATTTATCCGAAAAAGCCTACAAATCCTTAAGCGAAGCGATCAAGAATAATGGCCCGCTAGATCCGAGTATTGCTGATGAAGTTGCTGAAGCGATGAAGAACTGGGCAGTCTCGAAAGGGGCGACCCATTACACGCATTGGTTCCAGCCGCTTACCGGCTTAACGGCCGAGAAACATGATTCTTTTATCGAACTAGATGGTGAAGGCGGTGTTATTCTGGAATTTTCCGGTGACGCTCTCATTCAGGGCGAACCGGATGCGTCCAGCTTTCCGTCGGGAGGACTTCGTCCGACGTTCGAAGCTCGCGGATATACCGGCTGGGATCCGACAAGCCCGGCGTTCATCAAAGAAGGCTCACAGGGAGCGACGCTTTGTATCCCGACGTATTTTGTCGGGTGGAACGGAGAGGCTCTTGATAAAAAGACGCCTTTGTTAAGGTCGATGAAGTCTATTTCCAGACAAGCTTTCCGATTAGCTAAAGTCCTTGGCATTAAAACTGCCCAAACGGCGTTTTCGACGCTCGGCGGTGAACAGGAATATTTCCTGATCGACAGTGACTTTTATAATGAGAGGATTGACCTTGTGCAGACGGGACGCACGCTTTTCGGAAAGGAGCCCGCAAAACATCAGCAAATGGCCGACCATTATTTTGGGGCGATCAAAGAACGTGTGATCGGTTTTATGGAGGATCTTGACCGTGAGATGTGGAAACTCGGCGCGCCTCTTAAAACACGTCATAACGAAGTTGCTCCCGGGCAGTTTGAAGTTGCTCCGATTTTTGAGAACCAGAATCTTGGTGTTGACCACAATATGCTTACGATGGAAGTTATGCAGAAGGTTGCCAAGCGTCATGGACTAGCCTGCTTGTTACATGAAAAACCATTTGCCGGTATTAATGGATCTGGAAAACATTGTAACTGGTCTGTGACCGGTCCTGATGGAAAAAACTGGCTATCACCAGGCGACAATCCTCATGAAAATGAGCGGTTCTTAATTATGCTTTGCTCCGTTATTAAGGCTGTTGATGAGCATGCCGCTCTTCTGCGATCGTCTATTGCTTCAGCAGGAAATGATCATCGCTTAGGTTCTCATGAAGCTCCGCCGGCGATCATTTCAATCTATCTTGGCGATCAGCTTAATGATATTATCGAGCAGATCGAAAAAGGAGCCGGAATGAAGAGTTCAAAAAAGGGCGGAACATTAGCCGTTGGCGTTGACTCACTGCCGGCTATGCCGCGTCACGCTTCCGACAGGAACAGAACCTCACCGTTCGCGTTTACGGGATCGAAGTTCGAATTCCGCGCGGTTGGCTCTGCCGCAAGCCTGGCAGGCCCTAATATCGTGATCAATACGATCGTCGCCGGAGTGCTCGACGAGATCTGCGGAAAATTGGAAAAAGCCAAGAAGGCAAACAAAAATATCAATAAGGCCGTCCAGCAGATCCTGCAGGACATTATCAAAAATCACAAGAGGATTATCTTTAATGGGGATAATTACACAGAGGCTTGGGTGAAAGAGGCTAAGAAACGTGGTTTGCCTAATTTGAAGACAACACCCGAAGCGCTTAAAGCGATCAAGGACCCGGCTGTTATTAAATTGTTTGAAGAGCAGAAGGTCCTGAGCAAGACGGAATTGGTTTCCAGGTATGACGTTTATATGGAAACCTATGAAACAATTATTCGTTATGAAGCCGGGCTTGCCGCGGATATGGCCAAAACGACGATTATTCCGGTCGTAATGGATTATCAGATCGAGCTGGCTGAGATGATCAAAGCGGTCGAAGGCATCAATAAGACAAAGTTAACTGCAAGCCGGAAGCTTCTCAAAGATGTTTCGCAGGAGGCCGAAAAAGCGCTCATGTCTGTCAGCAATCTTGGAACGGCGCTGAAGGGGAGTTCCGCCCAAAAGATGAAATCCGGCATGGAAGAATTGCGTGAAATCATTGACACGTTGGAAGGATTAGTCCCCGCAGATAGTTGGCCGTTACCGTCTTATGCGGAGATGTTGTTTATTACTTAAACTTAATAAATAAGAGCATGAGAAGTGGATGGTACCGGAGGAAATGAAGGGTAATTATTTTTCTTTTGAATGCTGTCCGCTTCTTTTTATACTCTATTAGGTCGCAAAGTAAGACTTTCCGAACCCAATAATGCCCAATTTATGACCTAATAGAGTATATCTGGTAGGAAAAGGGATGATTTTATTTGTTAAGCATATTGATATTGAGGGCCCTGAAACCCTCAAAGAGTTCTTTGAAGAAAAGGGATTTGAAACCCGAACGGTTGGGCTGCATGACGGAGATGTGCTCCCGGAAGACGTCAGCAATATGGAAGCTATTGTAAGCCTCGGCGGCCCGATGAATGTTTATGACGAGGAACAATATCCGTTTCTCAAAGATGAACATGTGTTCTTAAAGAAAGTGGTTGCTGAAGAGATTCCGTTCATCGGGCTTTGTTTAGGGTCTCAGTTGCTGGCGAAGGCTTGTGGGGCGAAAGTAAGGAGGTCTCCCGAAAAAGAGATTGGGTTCTATTCCATCTGGCTTACGCAAGAAGGGAAGAAAGATTCTTTATTCGACGGCCTTGCAGATCTGTGGGATGTTTTCCAGTGGCATGAAGATATGTCGGATCTTCTGTCGGGGGCCGAGCTTCTGGCTTCTTCACAGGGGTGCCCGCATCAAGCTTTCAAGATTGGCCCTGTTGCCTATGGTTTACAGTTTCATATTGAGGTCACCGAACCTACAATATGCAAATGGGCAGAAGCCTATTTTTCGCCAGAGGACAATTTTAGGCAGCAACAAAAGAGGGTCATGATCGAAGAGTATCAGCGAAGAGAAAAGATTTTCTGTAACATGGCGGATACGATATACAACAATTTCCTGAAGATCATACACGACCGAAGAAACAAGAACGCATCTGTTTAGGAGGGAGGGATCCTATGATCAGGATCGCGGCAGCTCAAATTAATTCTACGGTAGGCGACCTAGCCGGCAATAGGGAGAAGATTGCGGAGAATATCCGTCGGGCAAAAGAGCAGGACGCGGATATTATCGTATTTTCGGAGCTGACGGTTTGCGGATATCCGCCCGAGGACCTTCTTTATAAGGATCATTTTGTTCGGGACAATGTAAAAGTTTTACGTTCTTTGATAAAAGAGACTGCAGGAATAACGGCCATTATCGGGTTTGCGGATAGGGACAAAAAGAAGAATCTGTATAATGCCGCGGCTGTTATTTGTAATAAGCACCTGAAAGGCATTTACCGGAAGGAAGAACTTCCTAATTACGGCGTTTTTGATGAGAAGAGATATTTCCAGCAGGGAAAGAACAATAAAATCTTTTCGATCGGTAAGGAATATTTTGGCGTCAGCATCTGTGAAGATCTGTGGGTCGACAAAGGGGTATGTCAGTGGCAGGCGCGCGCGGGGGCCCAGTTGTTGATTAATCTTTCGGCTTCGCCTTATGATGTCGGCAAGCTCGGAGAAAGGGAAAAACTTTTAAAAAAGCGCGCGAAAAAGGAAAAAGTTTTTGTCTGTTACGTGAACCTTGTCGGCGGGCAAGACGAACTTGTGTTTGACGGCGGTAGCCTTATTGTCGATCCTCAAGGCGCAATTGTCGCTTCCGGCAAACAGTTTTGTGAAGATCTCGTTATTGCGGACATCAACATAGGCGGGTCACGGGCAAAAGGGGCGGGTGTATCAAATATTATTTCGCTCGGCCAACAGTGCCCGAAGGAAAAACAGCCGATCAAAAAACATCTCTCGAAACGGTTAAGCCAGGACGAACGCGTTTATCAGGCGCTGGTTTTAGGAACGCGCGATTATGCCCGGAAGAACGGATTTCAAAAAGCTGTTCTGGGGTTAAGCGGTGGGATCGATTCCGCTCTTGTTGCTGCTATTTCTGTTGACGCATTGGGCAAAGATAATGTGATCGGTGTTACAATGCCGTCGCAGTATACATCGAAGGGGACGAAGACGGATGCGCAAAGGCT
>DAOWBD010000081.1 GCA_030634235.1 Candidatus Omnitrophota bacterium
AATGTTCTGACCTCCCTTGAGGATATCGCGAGCGTCCGTATCACATTTGAGAACGGTTGTGTCTGCAACCTGACCGCCAGCCGCGTCTCCGATGAGGTCATGCGCAAGATCCGCCTTTTCCAGAAAGACACGTATATTTCGCTGGATTATGTTAAGCAGGAAGCATTCATTTATAAGAAACATGAGAAGCAGATCCTCAAACACAGCCTTCCGATCGAACGCGAAGAGCCGCTAATGAAAGAGCTCGAACACTTCATCGACTGCATTCAAGAAAATAAAAAACCTCTAATCTCGGGAACCGAAGGCCGCGAAGCCCTGTCGGTCGCCCTTCTAATCAGCAAAAAAATATGGGAAGCACGCCAAAACATCTCGTCATAGTCGCCGGAGAAGCATCCGGAGACATGCATGCCGCTCATCTCATTGAGACCTTAAAGCGTCTCGACCCTTCTATTACCTTCTCGGGCCTCGGCGGGCCGAAGATGCGCGCTGCCGGCGTCGACCTTTATGAAGACCTGACCAAGATGGCGGTCGTGGGATTTTGGGAGGTTGTTAAGCATTACAAGGATATTAAAAAGGCCTTCAATCTCATCCTCAAGAAGATCGACGAAACAGCTGTCGATGCCGTTATCCTCGTCGATTATCCGGGGTTCAATCTCCGGCTCGCGCGAGAACTTAAAAAGCGCAACATCAAGGTAATCTACTACATCAGCCCGCAGGTGTGGGCCTGGAAGCAGAAGCGCGTCCACTTTATCAAAAAAAACGTCGACAAAATGCTGGTCTTGTTCCAGTTCGAGAAAGATCTCTACGCGAACTTCGGGATCAACGTCGAATTCATCGGGCACCCTCTCATCGACACGATCAAGACCCACGGCGCAAAAGAAAGCTTTCTCCTCAGCAATAATCTTTCGCCCGAGAAGCTGACGATCGGTATTCTGCCCGGGTCGCGAGAAAAGGAAATCGAAAACCTCCTTCCTGTCATGCTCGACGCGGCAAAAAGGCTCGCCGGCGAATTTCCCCAAATCCAATTCCTCATCATTAAAGCGCCGACCATCGCGCGATCCTCAATCAAACAGTATCTGCAAAGAAATTCGCTCACCTGCCAGATCATTGATGACAATATTCACGACGGCGTTAATGCCTGCGAACTGTGCATGGTCGCATCGGGCACGGCGACTTTGGAAACGGCGATCTTACAAAAGCCAATGGTCGTTGTTTACAAGACTTCTCTATTGACGTGGATTCTGGCTAAACTTTTCGTGAAAATCGCGGATATCGGGCTAGTCAATGTCGTGGCGGGAAGACGCATCGTTCCGGAATGCGTGCAGTTTCAGGCAACCGGACGCAGGATCGCTGCGGAACTCAAAAATATCTTTACGGATGAATTGAAGATCGCGGATATGAAAACAAATTTAAGGGCCGTTAAAGAATCTCTCGGGCCTGGCGGCGCAAGCCTGCGAGCCGCCGGTGAGGTCTTAAAAACATTAAACAGTTAGCATTCGAAAGATTATATCTTCTCCAGCACATCCAAGGGAACCCATCCGACTTTTCCATCTAAACGCTCAACCTTCACCCAGCCCAATTCCGACCTTATCACCCTGGCCTTCGCCCCTTCAGATAATTTGAAATGTACGGTTGAATCAGTACGCGGTTCAAAATAAGACTCGGCTGTCGTCACAACAACAGCCAAGTTTCTCGCGTATTGAACTTTCACGACAAGTCCCGTCGTATACACAACCGCGATCAATGCCAGAAATACTGTCATCGCCTGACTCAACGGTCTCGGCCAATTCAGGTAAAGAGATAGAAGAACGATCACCCCAAGAACAAAAACCGTAATAAGAATGACCATCACCATTTCATCGATTGTATAAAACTCGATACAACTTCTGACGGCTCTATCCAGAAAGCTCGTCGTCTTTCCGTTGCTATACCCGTCGGTCCGCGAAGATACATAGCGGCTGTTAAAGTTCAGATCACTGTCACGCGGGATCAGGCGCTTCGCACGTTCATAATTAAGGACTGTCTTTCCCATGTCCACTTCTCGAAAATAACTGTTGCCGAGATTGTAATAAACCGCGCCACTTTCTCGCCCGCCTTCGATGATCTCATTGTACTTCGCGATCGCTTCATCATATTTCCCGTCTTTATAGTCCATGCCCGCAGAAACAAATTTCGACAAAGCTTCTTTTTCCGTTATTTGGGCAAAGCCTTGCTCCGCCGCAAAAACAAACAGCATGGTCAGAAATAATATGAATTTCAGATTTCTCATTTTAAGAACCGCTCCAAGTGATCAATGGCCTGTGCTAAACGCTGATAACTCGCATTCATGTTTTCCTCACTAATATCTGCCAAAGCATAACGGATCATGTCGCATTCCTCATAAGTCAGTTTGATATCGTCGATCACTTTTTGTTCGACGTTATTTTCGCTCAAATATGAGTGAACCGTCTCGAAGGTAACCGCCCCCGAAGAAAGATGCAACTTGTTTCCTAAATATTGCTGAATTGTTTTAAAGACAACATCATAAAACTCTTCCCCCTTACGCGCCGCGATAAGCTTTCTCGCCTGCGCTAATCCCTGTTTCGCCTGGCGCGGCGCCTGCAAGCGGCGGGCATAAACACTATCGGTCCTGATCCGGTCGGTACGCTTATAATAGGCAAATCCCGCTAGCCATAAAGCCGCGCAAACACAAATGACGCCATAAAACGAACCGCGCTTATACATCGCCTCGCCAGTCCCCTGAAGCCTTCCCGGCTTCCTCTTAATAAAGATGATATCTTCCCCTAAAGTTTCCGGTTCGACCATCCGAATCTCTCCTTCTAATCCAATAACTTTAAATTCGTCCCCTTTTTCCAGTTTCGTCACCGTAATCGGGAACGGCCCCTTTTTAATCGTCTGATATTTCCTTAACTCCGGATCAAAATAAGAAAACCGGATCTGCGGGACTTCTTTTATTTCCTCCGACCGGGGAATGATCACCTGCTCCGTCTTTTTGATATCCCCCTTCTCAAAGACCTGAGGATCATAAAGCTTGAAATCCTCTCCAGATGATAAAGACGGCATCTGTATCGCCGTCAGATTTCCTTTCCCTAAAACTGTCGTTCGAAAAGTGATCGGGTCGCCTTCTTTGACCCCCGACGGACTGACAGAAACATTGAAATCAAATTGCCCGACAGCTCCGGAGAAATCTTCCGGCTTGCCTTCCTCGGGGAACGGTAAAACATTGATCGTCATCGCCTCCGACGCTAATGTAATCGGACGTCTCTCTTGACGGCCGAAAAAAGAATTAAAGAAGTCATCGTCGAACATATTGTTACGACCACCGGTTCTTTCCACCAATAAATTGCAACTTGTTCGGGCCGGCCCCAGATTCAGCTCGCCTGTGCGCGTCGGATAAACCTCCGTATTGAATTCCACGATACCATAACGTATACCGTTGACAACTTGCTGATATTGTTTCGGCTGTTGATATTCACCGACAGAAAATCCCACATTATCAAATTTGGGATATTGGACATCATTCGCCGAAAGCCCCGTCACAAATAACCGGACTTTAACGTCAACGCGTTGATTAAGGTAAACCTCCCGCTTCGAGGGCTCCAACACAAGAAAGATCTTATCTTCGAGGCGGGTCTGCCTCCCCTGCGACGGACCTCCGTTATTGTTACTGACGACAGTGATCATAAGTGGATCAACTATGTAGGATTTCCCGGCGACCATGATGTTAAAAGAAGGAATCTGGAACTGTCCTTCTTTTCGAGGCAATAAAGAATATGTAAAGGTCTTTGAGCTTGAATACTGGCCGTTAACGATCGAAACGCGCGTCGACGGCCCCAAATATTGAACATCAACTTCTTCGATCTTCGGTAATTGAATTTGATCAATATCATTGCTGCCATTGACAGTGACCGTTAACTGCAAAGTTGAACCCAGAGAGACCTTTTTTGCCGTCAACTCGACATCAATGCTGATGTCCTGAGCAAACACAGGCGAAACGGCCAAACATAAAAAGATGAGGCCAATAACAAAGATTCTTGAACGAATATTCATAAATAGCATTACCAATCTTTCAGGACCGGACGGGTATCCTTCGATTTCATAAGAACATTAAGCAAATTCTTCGGCTCTTCAGTCTGTTGATAGCTTTCAAGAAACATCTGAGCCTCTTTTGGCGTTAGCTCCTCGGCATTTTGCGGCTTTGCGCTGGTTTCATTCTGTTTATTATAATCTTCCTGGCCTTCTTGTCCACTCTCTTGGCCTGATTTCTGCTGCTGTTGTTGCTCCTCTTCACCGCTTTCACCTTGCTGCTGCTGTTGTTGCTCCTCTTCGCCGCTTTCATCTTGCTGCTGTTGCTGTTTCTCCTGTTCTTCCTGTTCTTCCTGCGACGGATTATCCTGCTGTTGCTGGTCCTTTTTATCCTTGGGCAGGTCGCATTGTTTTTGATCTTGCTGTTGCTGTTGTTGCTGCTGCTTCAACCGTATTGATTCTGTTCGAACATACTCATAATTATGCTTCGCATCTTTATCGTCTTTATCAAGCGATAAAGCCCGTTCGTATTGGCTAAGCGATTTCTCAAGAGAAGATACCGCAAGATCAACGTCCTCTTCGACGGACATCATCCCGAACCGGTACAACGCATTGCCAAGATTATAATGAGCGCTTTTCTTCAATTCCTCATCATCACTTAAAAGGACCTTCTGAAGATGGTCAACAGCTTGTTCATAGTCCTCTTCCTTATAAAAGGCCGTCCCTAAATTAAAATTCACGATATCGGATTCCGGAACCTTTTCTAAGGCCGCTGTATATTTCTCCCGGGATGCCGCATAATCCCCGTCTTGATAATACCGGTTGCCTTCCTTAATATCCCGCTTGGGCGAAGCCGCTTGCACCACGCCGCAGGAAATCAACAAACAAAGAACGCTTAAGAAGGCGTTTTGTCTGAATTTTGTTTTTTTCGCGTCGTTAAACATGTCTGGATCACCAGTAATAGCAAAGCGATACTTAAAGGAAATTGAAACCGTTCAAAGTATTTCTTTTCCATCTTCGCTTCGATCTCTCTTTTTTCGAGTTTTGACAGTTCCCGTTCATAGATCAGG
>DAOWBD010000002.1 GCA_030634235.1 Candidatus Omnitrophota bacterium
GCTTGATCTTTGCTTAATACACGCCAGCACTCATGTGTGCCGGATTGTGATTTCGTTACAGCAAAGAAACGACCGCTTTTTTCGCGGACTTCATACTCTGACGAATTAAATTTTTGTTTACTTTTTACATCATAGAACGACAATTCTTCCATACTTTCCTCCTCTGCTGAGTAGTATTAAAATAATGAATTGAGTTTAACCGATTATAAATAACTTGTCAATCAAGAAAATCCCATTTTCCCCATCTACATTCCTAACAATTGACCTAACTGCTTTTCCTGCTGTCCTGTGACCGGCCCTACTAAAGCAAGATTGTAGCGTTTTGGATCGAATACTTCTTTAGCCACACGCTGGAGATCTTCCATTTTAATCCGCTCGAACGCCTTGATAATTCCTTTAAGCGTTTTGACCTGATTTTTAGAGATTATCCCTTCTCCGACCCACAGCATGTTATCCATTGTATCCTCTAAACCTAAAAGAAGCTGCCCCAACAAATAGTCTTTTCCACGCTGGAATTCGCTTGGACTGACCCCGGCACGCCTGATCTTACTTAATTCCTTGAGAATCAGCGTTGTTGCCTCGACGATCTTGCGGTTATCAACCCCCGCGCGGATCAAAAACAGCCCCGTGTCATGAAGCGACCTATAACTGCTGGCGATCGAATACGCCAGGCCCCTCTTCTCCCTGACTTCTACAAAAAGCCGGCTGGACATATTCCCTCCTAAGATCACGCTCAAAAGACTGAGAATATAACGATCCTTGTGGGATTCGTCAAACGCCAGTATACCAAAAGCCAAATGCATTTGTTCAATGTCCCTCTTAAAGAAATGGGTATTAGGCCGGGATTGAACGTCATTGACCTTAACGTAATCTTGTCTGGAAGCTTTCTTGAGCTTGCCGAATTTCTTGCGCGCTAAAGCGACAATTTTGTCATGATTCAAATTGCCGCAAGCCGCCACAACGATATTTTCCGGCACATAATGTGTTTGATGAAACTTTTTCAGATCATGGTTCGACATTCCCGTAACGGTCTCTTGTGTTCCTGCGAGACTTTTTCCCAAAGGGTGCCCCGGCCATAATAGGCCGTCTAAAAGCTCCAAGACGAAATATTGCGGTAGGTCGTGATACATTTTGATTTCTTCGACGATAACCGTTTTCTCTTTATTGACATCGGCAAGGGCGATCTTAGGATTGGCGATCATGTCGCTTAAGACATCAAAGGTCTGGTTTAAATGTTTTGAAGGGATCTTCGCGTAAAAACAGGTTTGTTCTTCAGACGTAAAGGCATTTAAAGCGCCGCCGACGCCTTCGATGCGCATCTTGATCTCTTCACAGGAATAGTCCCGGCTGCCCTTAAACAGAATGTGCTCAAGGAAGTGCGCCGCGCCCTTAATGCGCCCCTCTTCATAGCGCCCGCCGACGCCGACCCAGAACCCGATCGAAATACTGTCACGATCCTTGATACTGCGAGTAACAATCCTTAAACCGTTACGCAAAGCTGATTTTTTATACATCTGATTTCCTTACACTGTCATCCCCCGCACAGGCGGGATCACATGATTGTATTTTACTTGTTTTTGTCTTTGCGCGGCAATCTCGACGAGAATGAAGATTGCTTCGTATGTAATTTTTGAAAAACAAAAATTGCTCACTCGCAATGACACAAAAATATGGCTATTTGCTTACGGGGACGCGTCAAATTTCCGGAAAGGGGGACAGGTTTAATTTGCCGTGTATTGACACCGTGCAAATTTGACCTGTCCCCGTAAGGTTCGTAAATTAAACCCGTCCCCCTCTCCAATAGGAACCAAACTGACCCCGGATTGTCTTTGCAAGGAGCCTGCCGGCAGGCAGGCAGGCGGAGCGACGCGGCAATCTCGACGAGAATGAAGATTGCTTCGTATGAAATTTTTGAAAAACAAAAATTGCTCACTCGCAATGACACGAAAATATGGCTATACTCTATTAGGTTACAAAGTGAACCTTTCTGAATTCAATAATGCTTAATTTGTAACCTAATAGAGTATATTTGACCCAGTCTGTTCGCAGGAATGACAAGTTGAATAACTTCTCAGTCCTTGAGTCCGCGCGACAGAGTCCACACGAAACGCGTGACATTTTTAACGAGATTTTTCTTACCCTTGTTCTTATCGATCTGCTTGACGATCGCGCTTCCGACGATAACACCGTCCGCGATCTTCGCCACCGCTTTCGCCTGGGCCGGCGTTGAAATGCCGAAGCCGACACAGACCGGCTTAGCGGTCAGTTTTCCGGCGGCCTTGATCTTCGCGGCGTTCTCTGAGGAAAACTGTTTGTCGGCCCCCGTGACCCCTGTCATGGAAACATAATAAATGAACCCCGTTGAGGCCTGGACGATCTGTTTCATGCGGCGGCTTGTTGTCGTCGGGGCTAAAAAGAAAACGGTCGAAATATCCCGCTTGCGCGCCGCCTTGATCAAAGTCTTAGCTTCCTCGGGCGGCAGGTCGGGAATAATGATGCCATCGACGCCGCTCGCTTTCGCGTCACGGATAAATTTATCCTCACCATAATAAAAAACAGGATTGTAATACGTCATCAAAGCGATCGGGACCTGCGACTTGCAGCGGATCTGGGCGACTGTCTTGAGGATCTTCGACAGATTGATCCCCTTCTTCAATGCCCGCTGGGACGAAGCCTGGATCGTCGGGCCGTCGGCTAGGGGATCGGAGAACGGCACGCCTAATTCGACAATATCGGCGCCGGCGCCTTCAAAGCTTAGGACCAACTCTTCGGTCGTCTTTAAATTCGGATCACCGGCCGTGATGAAAGGAATGAACGCCTTTTTCTTTTTACGCTTTAACTCTTTAAATGTTTTTTCAATGCGGTTCATGATGTGATGTACGGTTTGATCTGTTCCATATCCTTATCGCCGCGGCCGGAAAGGCAAACGATCACCGTCGCCTTACGTTTGACCCGACGGGCGAGTTTCTCTAAATACGCAATGGCATGCGATGTTTCAAGCGCCGGAATGATGCCTTCCTTTGTCGACAATAACTTCAGGCCGCGCACGGCGTCGGTATCCGTCACCGCAACATATTCGGCGCGCCCAATGTGTTTATAGTAAGCATGCTCGGGGCCGACACCGGGATCGTCGAGGCCTGCCGCGATCGAATGCGCGATCATGATCTGGCCATCTTTGGTTTCCAAAAGTTTGGACCGGCTCCCGTGTAAGACGCCAACATCACCTTTCGCTAAAGGCGCGGCGTGTTGTTTTGTGTTAATCCCGAGGCCGGCCGCCTCGACGCCGATCATCTTCACGCGCTTATCGTTAAAGAACGCGTGAAACAGTCCCAGCGCATTGCTCCCGCCGCCGACACAGGCGACTAAATAATCAGGGAGCTTCTTTTCTTTCGACCGGAACTGCCGGCGCGCCTCCTGTCCGATCACCGCCTGGAAATCCCGTACCATAACCGGATACGGATGCGGCCCCGCGACAGAACCGATAATGTAAAATGTATTGCCGACATTCGTGACCCAGTCGCGAATCGCCTCATTCATCGCGTCTTTAAGCGTCCTTGAGCCGCTCGTAACCGGGATCACCTCGGCGCCTAAAAGGCGCATGCGGTCGACATTCAGGGCCTGCCGCTCAATATCCTCGGAACCCATATAGACAACACACTCAAGCCCCATCAGCGCCGCGGCCGTCGCTGTCGCAACCCCGTGCTGGCCCGCGCCGGTCTCGGCAATGATACGCGTCTTGCCCATGCGCTTAGCGACGAGAACCTGCCCCAACGTATTATTAATCTTGTGGGCCCCGGTATGAAGGAAATCTTCCCGCTTGAGATAGACTTTTAGTGTCTTGAGGTGGGCGCTTAGACGCTCGGCATGATAGAGGTTCGTCGGCCGGCCCGCGTATTCTTTCAGATAGAAATCAAATTCCCTTTTGAACTTGCGGTCCGCTTTTAAAGACTTGAATATTTTTTCAAGATCTTCTAAAAGGGCCATCAGCGTCTCGGGAACGTATTTCCCTCCAAATTCTCCGAAATGTCCTTGCTTGTCTGGTAACGGCATAACTAATACTATTGGTTATTGGTTTTTGAGTCTCTATTGAAACTCAAACTTATGTATGTACTGTTAGGATTGATGCGATTGAACTTCAGGCTAGATTAGGATCTAGAAACTTGAAGTGGAGATCTTCTGCTCAAGAAGGCTCACTAAAACCACGCGTTCCGACTCGCCGATCTCCTGGGTCGCGGTGTTAAATTTATCGACGCTGTCTTTTTGCTTAACATAGAAAGCGATATTGGAAACCGCGCCTAAGGCATCGTGCGCGAGGCTCCTGAGCCTTAATAATCGCTCATGGTCGGGATGCTCCATCCACAGTTCTTTGATTTCCTTGATGAAACGCTCTAAGTCAGCGCGCCAATTTTCAAAATTCTTCTCTCTGTTGATATAGTATTGTGCGTCGCCCACGATCCACGATTTGAGCTTTCCCAGATCTTCTGCCTGAAGGCCTTCATCATTCTTCAGTTTCAGCAAAACAGCCTTCATCTCATCGATCGCCAGCTTTTGAGTGTAGCCGCGCAATTCGCTGTCCATCTTTTCTAAAGCCCCCGAAAGCTGCAAATACGCGTCCTCGCTCCCCGTATTCGTAACCTCCTGAAAGTTTTCAGTTATTCTAGTAAGTAAATTCGCATCTTCAGACATTGTTTATCCCCCGTTTAATTATCTTTAAATATCCGAAAGCAATCGCAGTATTGTACCATAACCATTATAGTTTACGAATGAGATTTATCAAGACTATGTTCGATCAAATATTGCAAGACTTCCAACTCATCTGTGTCAAACCAGACCAGCCCGCACGCAAAGCATTTATCGACCTCAACACGATAAGCTTCCGTGTAAAACATGCGCATCATTCGCGTCCGGGAATGCTGGCATTTCGGGCACTTCAACAGTGTTTTAGGGTCGCGGTTAATGGCCGTGAATTTCGCAAGCCTTGCTTCGCGCTGAATGCCTCTGGCGATTTTCTTGATCTTTTCGCTGAAACCGACCTCTTGGCGGATAATAATGCGCTGAATATCGCTTTGCTCGACCAATGTTCCCCGGCATGAAGAACATTTATGGACTTCCGTTCCCTCATAATTGACCTCGGTCAAAGGCAAGTTGCACTTCGGGCACTGATATCCACCGCTTTGTTTCCCGTGCTCTGATTTCGTCACAATATGACGAATATCCTCTTCCTGGTAGGCCAGTTGAACCTTTTTCCCGCCAAGGCGCTGCACCCACGTGTCAGGCCGTATCCAGCCTAAAGTCATCATTTGCGTCATGTCGAACGGCCCCTGCCATGCGCCGTCCTTGTGGACGACCCATTTCGCCGACGAGGTTCCGACCTCCGGAACGGCCGTTCTTGGTTTTTGCGCCTGGCGCTCGATGTCCTTGACAACCAGCTCGACATCACTGTGCGCCATATCGAGCAAAACATCCAGCCGCCCCCCAATGGGCGGATGCGTTGAGAACATCTCCGAGAATAACCCGTCCTCTTCATCAATCGAGGAATATGTAGGGTTAACCGTAAAGATCGATGCGAGTTCCTGCGCCGGCAGCCCTCCGCCGCGCCACCGGTACGAGATCGCGTAGAGCGCCTCGGCTAAACTCAACGGGTCGCGCGTCAAGCGCACCGCAATGGCGTCCGCGCGATACTCCCGCTGGCGGGAGATGAACAATCGCACGATCTGGCTCAATAGCTTTGTCACGAACAGCAGACAATAGATCAACAGCAAGAAACCGATCACGGCCCCGCTGCCGCGTCCATGAACCCGCACTCCCCGCCTGCCGCCGCCTTGAAAAAGGATTTCAAAACCGCGCAGCGCGCCGCTGAAGAGTTCAAATAAGGAACTCGTGATCGTCGTCGAGAGACAGTCTCCGCTGACAATATGCGCGGCCTCATGGCCGACAACCGCCTCGATCTGCGCGCGCGTCAGGCGCGCGAGCATCCCTTCCGTCAGGCCGATCACCGCCTGGCCGGAGAAGTCCGCCAGCGCAAAGGCGTTCAGGGCCATCGTCGGGATCACAACCCCCTCCATCTTTCTGCCACCGGTCGCGACCGAGACCTCATCGACGATATTCGAAAACATTTGATGATAACGGTCTTTGGGGTTAAGCTTCTCCGCCTTGAGAACGCCCAGGATCTTTGTGATCAAGTTCGCGGTCGTAAAGCTCCAGTGGACATACCCGATGATAAAGGCAAACGCGAGGATGAGTAATGTCTGCGAAAACGGCAAAAACACTAAATGAAAAGAATAGCTTCCGGAAGTTGCCTGAATATTGAAAAAGGTAACGGAAAGAACGGCGATCAGCCAGAAGACGGCGAAATAAACGAAGATCAAAAAAGAGAAGACAAAACCGATGGTCTTGGTTTTGTCTTCTTCAATTTTTGTAAAGGAATAAGGCATGAACTAATGGAATGGTACTAGAACTGAACCTTAGGGGTTTCTTTCTCGGACTCATCGCCAAGCTCGAAAAAGTCACGCTTTTCGAAACTACACATATTGGCAATGAAATTATCCGGAAAAGACTGAACCGCTGTATTAAGCCGCGTTACCTCGTCATTGTAGTATTGCCGGGCAAAGGTGATCTTATTTTCCGTCGAGGTCAATTCTTCATGAAGCTGACGCATTTGCTGGTCGGCTTTGAGGTTCGGATAATTCTCGCTGACCGCGAAAAGGCTGCGCAGGGTGCTGCTTAAGAAATTCTCAGCGACCTGCTTATCCTTGATTTTGCTGGCATCAATAGCCTGCTGCCGGGCCTTAATAACGTTCTCAAGAGTGCTGCTTTCATGCTCCATATACCCTTTGGCTGTTTCAACCAGATTCGGGATCAGGTCATGCCGGCGCTTCAATTGAACATCGATCTGCGACCAGCCGTTCTTGGCATTTTCGCGCAGCTTGACCAGCCCGTTATAGACGCTAACGCCCCAACCCGCGCATGCAGCAAGTGCAATAAGGATTACCAAAAGTGCAATCATGTTTCTTCCTCCCTTTAAAAGATAATAATACAAATTATAACACGGAAAAGCTTTGAGGCGCAAAGATTATAAGGAAAATCACCGCCTGCTACCAGCGACATAATCCTTCATGACCATCGACGTGTGCCCGAAGCCCACGGCCCCATCGATCATGAGAGGAACCTTCTTACTGCTGCTATCGAACCACACTTTATATTTCTTAGACGCACCTTTCATGTGATAGGCGTCAAATTCCCGGCCTTCCGCCGTAAATTTCCCTTTTCCAACAAGCTCAAAGGTGACATCACGTGTGGGCAAGTGCAGGTCTAATTCCTCGCCTTCCTCAAACTGCCCGTGTTGACGGTAACGGTAAATAAACCCGTAAATATTCTCGAAGCGGCCCCCCTTTTCAATGATCTGCTCGCTTCTCTTGCCCTTTACGGTCTTGACGATCCTGACCTTCCCGTATTTCGTGTCATAAAACTCCACGATCTTCTCTTTCCTGCCGAATATATTCAGGTCGCGCTCGATCAAAAACGGGTAAAACGTCTCCGGATCAAGATAGATCTTTTCGTTATCAAAGAACCGGAACCCTTCTGACGAAAAAGTGATCAACAGGGCCGGCCGCCCGTTAAAGTCGACTAAGCCGTCAAAAACAAGCTTCGCTTCGCCGACATTGAACTTGAGTTTTTTGATTGCATAGGTTATGGTCTCGCCTTTGGAAAACAACAGCTCCGCTGGGCTTTCGGCCACACAAATGTCGGTGAAAGACAAAAAAATAAAAATGCCCAAAGCGCCTACCGTCAGGGAAAAGGCCTTCCGCCGTTGGATCGTTTTCAGTCGCATTGACTAGTCCTCCGCTGTTTCGTCGTGATGCCCTTTTTTAAAGAAAACTTTACGCGCGAAGCGGTTCTTCGCGCGGTACGTTAAAAAATAGCCCCTTGGACTGATCGGATTGAAGGCCTCGTCGCATAAAATATGCGTCGTAAACCCGATCGCAATGCCGATCCACACAAGATCAAGGCCCAAGAGAAAAATAGCGCCCCAGATCAACACCAGGACTTCGTAAGAGTGCAAAAACAGAAATAGCTTTGAGCGATGCTCATGTCTCAGGAAATGAACGAGTTTCTTATAACTTAACGGAAGTTCTTTTTTGAATATAAAATAATCGAGATGATGATCGAGGTCGATGAAAATGCCGCTTAAAAAACAGGCGACGACCGCGCCCCACGACTGAGCCCAAAGGGCAAAGACCGCGCTCACACCTCCTGAAATGATCACATGATGGGTCGGTTTCACAGGACGTCATATTCCTTGATGAACTGCTCGAGCATTTTTGTTCCCCGGACAAGCGATTTGATGTAGATATATTCGTCGTTCGTGTGCGCGGTCCCGTGAGCGCCGAAGCCCGTCGCGAAGGCCGGGATCCCGTGCTTCTTAAAGAAGGTCATGACGGTTGCCCCTTCGCTGCCTTTGACCGCAGCCTTGCAGCCCATTTTCCTCGCTGTGTTCAAATACGTCTTAACGAACGGATGCGCGCGGTCGATCTCATAAGGCTGCTGGAGGTCGTCGATTATGAGCTTGAACCGGTCCGCCTCGCTTGCGACCACGGCGCGGATCTTCTTCAATATGGTTTTCGGGTCCATGCCGGGAACGAAGCGCGTATCAAGCGCAAACTCGCAGAAGTCGCAGACCATGTTGACCTTCTCGCCGCCGTGAATGACGCCGACGTTCATCGTCGGCGCGCGCAGCATCGAATGCTTGCAATAGCGCCACTTGACCTTCTTGAGCTTGGTGATGACGCGCGCGGCCGTCTCGATCGCACTTTCACCGCGCCAATTGTAGGCGCCGTGCGCCTTTTTACCGAAGATCTGAATGCGGGAATGGATCAGCCCCTTCTGCGCGATGATCGCGTCGAACTCGTCGGAATCCATAACGAGCGCCAGGCGCGGTTTGAGAACCTTGCGCTCAAGGAGCGGAATGATCCCGTAATGGCTTCCAGTCTCCTCGTCGACCGTCGCGGCCATGACCACGTCCTTGTCCAGCTTCACCTTATCCTCGACGAGACTGCACATGACCTCCATACAGCTGGCCAGGTTGCCTTTATCATCCGACGCGCCGCGACCGTACAATTTCCCGCCGACGACCTGTCCGCCCAGCGGTTTATATTTCCATCCCTTGCCGATCGGCACCGTGTCGAAATGCGGCGTGAGCAGGAGTGCCTCCTTCGCGGCCTTCGCGCGCGGCAGAGACCCTTTCAATGTCGCGACAATATTAGGGCGCTTCTTCGCGTACGTGTAGGTCTTCACGTGCAGGCCGAGTGCACGCATATCCTTTTCAATGAACTTCGCGAGCGCCAACTCATTGCCCGGCGGGTTCTCGGAGTTCATGGAAATAACTTTTTTCGTTAATGTGATAAGGCGTTGTTTATTAATCATAATGTAAATTCACGACGGATCCTGTCTTGGAAATCTGCTCATGGGCCCCTCCGCCCGGCGTGGATCCTCCCATGACGAATTCCCAAGCCACCCGCCGTTTTATCCTTTTATCTTAAAAAGTCTCTCGCTTTCATCTCGCTGATCGACCGCTTGTAATCGTCGAAATCGACGAACTGAATATCCGGCGTCGCTTCATTGATCTTTTGCAGTTTCGGCAGGTGATTGCGAACATTGCGGAACGTGATATATTTGAACTCGGCCTCGCATTTCGGGCATGCTGTCATGTCCAGCTTCAGGTCCATCGCCTGACAGTTCGCGCATTGGGCAGAAAGGTCACCGTAAATGAGAAGGTGCTGCTTGATCTCATCAATGTTCATTTTCTTGTAAACACGGATAAATTTCTGGCTCATAGAAGGTTATTATATCACAAGAAAATCGCAGTCACAGTTAACTTTAGTGATTTTGACCAAACTGACCCCGGAGGTCAGTTTGGTCCAGACATCCTAAACTGACCTCCGGGGTCAGTTTAGGGGGTCTGTTTAAGCGAGTAGGAGGTAGCCGATTAATTCGGCTACCGTCCTCTCACACCACCGTACGTACCGTTCGGTATACGGCGGTTCGTATTCCTCAGACCGGAGCTTTGCCGCCGACTTCCTTCAGATTCCACCTCACGGTGGACACCCTTGTCTTAAGCTAACGGTTGGCACTATCAACCCACGTATCGGTCTTTCACCGACTAGTAAACGCCCATGCTGGGCGCACATATAAAAAAGGCAACCCAAATGAATGGATTGCCTTTTTTAGCAATAGTAAGATTACGTGTGGATTAAACGAGCGCCTCAGCCTCGTCGTAGTCCTCGATCGTGAAATAGTCAATACGTCTCATCGGATCAAAACTCCGATTCAGGCTTAGATCAAAGTCGCCGTCATCGTCAACCAGATCTCCAAGAAGCAACGGCGTCATGTTGATCACAGGCGTAATATTGATAATGACCGGCAGGAACCCGTCGATCTTCATGTTGTAGATGGGCTGCTGTGGCAGCGGCAACGGAATACCGTTGCCGTCACGCCTGATCTGCAAGTCCAGCAATTCCGGATTAAGATCAATACCACCGACGGGCGAGGAAAATCCGGTGCTCTAGTAAGTGCCAGTATTGATCCTTGTCGCAAGATGCCCATCAAATAATTCTTAGGCCAAGACTGGACAGAATAGGACATGTATTTCAGGCTACAGCGTCGGCAAGTTTAAGGACTAGCCGCTCGGAGGCCTCCCAGCCCATGCAGGGGTCGGTGATCGATTTGCCATAGGTTTGCTCGCTCGTGCTTTGAGCGCCTTCAACCAGATAGCTCTCGATCATAAGCCCCTTGACCGTACCGCGCAGCTCGTCCGACTTTTTTAAGCTCCCCATTATTTCCATCGCAATGCGTGGTTGCTCGGTGAATTTCTTGTCCGAGTTGGCATGATTGGTGTCGACAATAATTGTGGAGTTCTCAAAGCCGCGTTTCAGATACATTTCGGTCAGTTTCATCATGTCCTCATAATGATAATTCGGAATGCTCTTGCCCTGTTGATCCATCGCACCCCGTAAAATACAATGCGCCAGCGGATTACCCGGCGTTTTGACCTCCCAATCATGGTAAATAAAAACATGCGGGCTCTGAGCCGCCTGAACGGAATTAAGCATGACGGTCAGATCGCCGCTTGTCGGGTTTTTCATCCCGACAGGAATATCCAAACCGCTGACCGTCAGCCGATGCTGCTGGTTCTCGACGGACCGCGCGCCAATCGCAACATAACTCAGGACGTCAGCCAAGTAGGGATAGTTACCCGGATAAAGCATCTCGTCCGCAGCTGGCAAATGTGTCTCGCGCAATACACGCAGGTGCATCTTGCGAATCGCCTTGAGACCCGCAACAATATCCGGTTCCTCGGTCGGAATAGGCTGATGCGCCATTCCTTTGTAACCCTGACCGGTTGTCCGGGGCTTATTCGTGTAGATCCTCGGCACAAGGACTATCTTCTCGGCAACCTTCTCCTGAAGCGCGGCCAGCTTGCCGACATATTCGCAAACCGAATCTTCACTGTCTGCGGAACATGGCCCGATGATCAATAAAAACTTATTGTTCTCCCCCGTGAAAATACCTTCGATGGCCCGGTCGCGCTCAACCTTGATACTCTTGAGATCCTCGCTCAACGGCATCTCGGAAAGGATCTCGGCAACATTAGGAATTTTTTGTACATACTCAAAGCTCATAGTCTCTCCGTAACTCTTAATGATAATTATTAAAACGGTGCATTGTACACTGATTTTAACCAACTCTCAAGCTAAAACTCACACTAAAACTCACATGAAGCACTGGGACGTTTGTAGCCGCAATTTTGATCACCATTCCAGGAAATATGCAGGATCTCGCGAATGGGAACACATTTAAAGGCCCGTCCGCTCTTCGTTTTGCGTATTCCGAAGCGCGTTTCGTAAACCGCACAGGCATACGTTCCTTTGCTTATTTCAACCAGATGTTCACAAGGATCACCTCCCGTAATCCCGCAACATGACCCGCAGGACCGGCACCGATCTTCCCATTCTTTCTGTTGCCGCTCCTGTAGGAGCTGATATTCCTCATCATCTGAACCGAGTGTTTTCAGGTCTGACTTATTCATCTTTGAGCAGGCCTTTTAGCTTATGGACATTGGGGTGCAAGAGCTCGGGGTTGGCCGTTTCGAGAAATGCCGAAAAGAGCTGGCAGACCGACGGAACAACCTTTGCGATATTCCACAATTTCTCGCCCTTCTCAACTTCCAGGCGCTTGTAGCTTAAATGAACCACTTCCCGGCTGCGCCTGCGGTGAAATTTCCTGAAATATTTATCATACGACGGGCGTAATTTCTTCCATTTCTTGATATCATCGATAAAATGGATCACCGAGGCATCATCCGCTTTCCGGGGCGGTTTATAGAAGAAATCGAGGATCAGGCAGGTATGGATGATAAATGATTCAAGAAGCGCGCTGTACACATACTGGTCATTGACCCCTTTACCCAAAAGCTTGCTAAGGCCAAAAAACATGTTGAATTCATAGTATAAATGTTCCCCGGAAAAAGCTAATAAATGCTCTTTTTTGATCTTTTGGCTATTCATCGTTATCTTTCGTATTTCCAAGTAGTTACGACAGATTCGGCAAGAAATGGCAATTATACACAAAAAAACTCTTCTTTGGAACCTTTCCAAAAGAAGAGAAAAATAAGCCGATAAAGGAGGATGTCTCCCTCACCGCACTTCGGCAACTCAGCCACCATCTCGCCATCAACCAGTTTTATGTCTTAGGTGCCCAATCGTCTCTAAGGGCCTTTTAGGTATCAGACAACTTAGGTCTGTAGTTTTGTGCCCCCAGGTTTCCCTGGGTTTACCTTTATCGGCTTACTGTAAGGATAGCACATTTCTCAACAATTTTCAAGGGACTGAAGTCATCTATTTTCAACGACTTACAAAATTTACAGCATCAAAGAAACTCCGGATCAGACGCGGATTCTTAATCCCCGGAGCCTTCTCCACCCCGCTTGAAACATCGATCGCAAAGGGTTTTGTTGCCTCCAGAGCCTCCCGGACATTTTCGGCGCTGAGGCCACCCGATAAGATCACGGGCTTCTCAATTTTATTCTCCTTGAGAAGGTCCCAGTTAAAGATTTTTCCGGTTCCCCCGGCAATCCCATCCTGGTATGTATCAAATAGGTAGGCATCCACTTTATATTTCATGATCTCTTCCGCAGGAAAAAATTCCCCGATACGGAAGGCCTTGATAACCTTAAAGTCCGTAAACCGCTTGCAATAAACCGCTTTTTCCTCTCCGTGGAACTGGACCGTGCTGATACGGGTAAACTTACAGATATCCCGTACGGCCCGCTCCGATTGGTCGACAAACACGCCGACCGGCGTCACGAATGGCGGTAGCTGTTCAATGATTTTCCTTGCCCGGCTTGGCGAAATATACCGCGGGCTCTTTTTTGTAAACACAAATCCTAACGCCCACGCCCCATAATAGACCGCCTTTGAGGCATCTTCACTATTCGTTATTCCGCACACTTTAACTCTTACCATAGAGCACTTCCTTTACTTTTTTTCCGATATTTTGTTCCCGCATGAACGTCTCTCCGATAAGCACGCCATGGGCTCCGATTTCTTTTAACGCCTTGATCTGCGAATATTTTTTGAATCCGCTTTCGCCGATGATTACTTTTCCTTCCGGGATCTGCGGAATGAGGCGATTGCAGATCTGCATATCGACGACAAAGGCATGCAGGTCCCGGTTATTCACACCGATGATCTGTGCACCCGCCGCGCAAGCGCGCTTGAGCTCAGATTCATTATGGATCTCAACAAGACAGTCAAGGCCAAAAGAGTGCGCCGTGTCGATCAATGCTTTGAGTTTCGCGTCATCCAATATCGCTACGATCAACAGAATCGCATGCGCGCCGTTTGCTAATGCTTCGTAAATCTGCCCCTCATCAATAATAAAATCTTTAGCCAGAACCGGGAGGTTAACAACCTCGCTGACCTGTTTGATACATTCCGGTTTTCCGAGAAAATATTTATCCTCAGTCAAAACAGAAATAGCCGCCGCGTGATTTTCCGCGTAAGTTTTAGCGATCGCAACGGGATCAAAATCCTCACGGATCAGCCCCTTTGACGGCGACGCTTTTTTGATCTCAGCGATCAATTTGATCTGCCCCGGCCCGTCGATCATGTCACGAAACCAATGCGGCCGCGCGCATTCTCTCGCCTTCCATTTCAGTGAAAAATAAAAGTCGCGCTTTTCCTTGTTAAGGGCACGCTTGTAATCCAGGATGTTCGTTAAAAAAGCCTCTGTCATTAGATTATTTCGAAAATTTTTGTGTAAAGGCCTTTAGCTCGTTGAGTTTTTCCAGCGCCTTGCCTGAATCGATCGTCTCCTTGGCCAGTTCCATTCCCAAAGAAATATCCGTAACCTTCCCGGCAATATACAGCGCATAGGCGGCATTCAAGAGGACGATATCCCTCGTCGGTCCGGATTTGCCATCCAAGATATCTTCACAGATACCAACATTTATCTCCAGGTCGCCACCCTCAAGGTCCCGTGGCTGCGCAAGATCAATTCCAAGCTCCTCCGGCGAGATATCATAGGAAATAATCTCATTACCGTCATATTCGCTGATAAATGTCTTGCCCGTTGTCGTGATCTCATCGAGGCCATCGCTGCCGTGAACGACCATGGCGCGCTTTAATCCCAGATTTTTAAGGACTTGTGTCATCGGCTCAACAAGGTCCCGACTGTAAACCCCTAAAACCTGATGGGTCGCACGGGCCGGATTCGTCAGCGGCCCTAAGATGTTAAAGATCGTCGCAACACCGAGCTTTTTCCGGACGGGAGCGACATTTTTCATCGCCGGATGAAGCTTCTGGGCGAAAAGAAAAGCGATACCGACCTCGTCAAGACAAGCGCTTAAATGCTCTTGCTCCATATTCAAATTGACGCCGAGCGCCTCAAGAACATCGGCGCTGCCGCATTTGCTTGAGACCGACCGGTTGCCGTGCTTCGCGACGGCAACGCCGGCGCCCGCGACAACAAGCGCGGTGATCGTCGAGATATTGAACGTGTTTTTCCTATCGCCACCGGTCCCGCAGGTATCTAAAATATCTGTATGTTTGGTATCGATGCCGACGACAAACTTGTGCATGATCTTGGCGGCACCGGTGATCTCATCGACCGTCGGGCCTTTCTCCTGCAGCGCAAGCAAGAAATCAGCAATATCATTTTCATCCGACACTCCCGACATGATCTCATGCATGATCTCCTCGATCTCATCCTGGGTTAAATTTTCTTTATTCTGCAGCTTCTCGATATAAGATCTCATTTTGACCCTTTCATGTTAAGAAAATTCTTTAAGATCTTTTTGCCTTCCGTCGTCAGTATCGATTCCGGATGGAACTGAACACCCCATAACGGAAAATCCTTGTGCTTGAGAGCCATAATCTCCCCGTCGCTGGTCCTTGCCGTTACCACGAGGCACTTCGGCATAGTCTTCTTGTCGATCACTAAAGAATGATAGCGCGTGGCTTCAAACGGATTCTCAATACCCTTAAAGATCTCTTTGTTGTTGTGACGGATCATCGACGTCTTCCCGTGCATCAATTTCTTTGCCCGTATGATTTTCCCGCCGTACGCATAGCCGATGCTTTGATGCCCAAGACAAACTCCAAGGATCGGAACAGTCCCGGCAAATTCACGGATCAGATCGACGGAGATCCCCGCGCCTTCAGGACGTCCGGGCCCGGGCGAAATAACAATGTGTGTCACTGCCATGCGCGTGATCTGCTCGAGCGTCAATTCGTCATTGCGGTACACCATTAGATCACCGCCGAGTTCTCCGAAATACTGAACAAGGTTATACGTGAATGAATCATAATTATCGATCATTAGGATCATGATTATTCCTCTTCCCGGTAAACTTTCGCGCCAAGAGCTGTCAGTTTTTCATCCAGGCCCTCATACCCGCGCTCTAAGTGATACATGCGATGGATCTCAGTTCTCCCTTTTGCCGCCAAGCCAGCGACGATCAGCGCCGCCGAAGCCCGCAGGTCCGACGCCATGACCGGCGCGCCGTAGAGCTTCCTAATGCCCTGCACGATCGCATTGGAACCGTCACGGCGGATATCCGCACCCATTCGGTTGAGCTCAGCAATATGCATGAAGCGATCCGGATAAACTTTATCGGTAATAACACTGACGCCTTGTGTGACGGACATAAAGGCCATGAACTGTGCCTGAAGGTCCGTCGGAAAACCTGGATAAGGATGCGTCGTGATCCCGATTGGTTTAATGGACTTGCGCGGCTTCACTTTGATCAGGCCATTTTCATTCGTGACCTTCACGCCCGCCTGGTTGAGTTTATCGACGAGCACCATAAGGTGTGAAAAGCATCCGCCTCTTAAAGTAATTGAACTCTTTGTCGCCGCAGCCATCAAAATGTATGTCCCAGCCTCAATGCGGTCGGGGATGATCCTAAACGACACACCGCGAAGTTTCTTAACGCCCGTTACCATCAAGCAATGGCTGCCTTTCCCTTTAATTTTCGCGCCCATCGCAATCAGGAATTGCGTAAGGTTCTCGATCTCGGGCTCGCAAGCGGCCGATTCAATAATGGTCTGACCTTTCGCAAGCGTTGCAGCCATTAAAATATTCGCGGTCGCCAACACAGATGATCCGAACATCCCTCCAAGATAAATATGTGCCCCACGAAGATGCCGCGCGTGCGCCGTCACATAACCGTTCGCGATCTCGATCTTCGTCCCCAGCGCCTTTAAACCCTTAAGATGCAGATCGACGGGACGGATACCGATTACACATCCGCCGGGTAATGATACTTTCGCTTTCTTCAGTTTCGCCAAAAGCGGGCCTAAAACACAAAACGACCCGCGCATCGTCGAGACCAATTTGTAGTCGGCAATATGGCTGGCCTTACCCGTGGCCGAGATCGTCACTTTATCGCCCGCAACCTCGACGGTCTATCCCAAAGATTCTAGAAGTGCGATCATCGTCTTTGTATCGCGCAACTGAGGCACGTTGCGTAAAACGCAGGGCTCGTCGGTCAACAGCGTCGCAGCCATGATCGGCAAGGCGGCGTTCTTTGATCCGCTGATCTTCACCTCGCCCTTTAAGGGCCTCTCGCCTTCAATAATTAATTTTTCCATGATCCCCCCAGACGGGCAAAAACGATCCTCTGTGTTCCCACATAATCTTTATAAAATTTGATCTCGCCGTATTGTGGATACTGGGCAAAAATCTTTTCGATCCCCTCGCGCTGGCCGTCGCCGATTTCCATGACAAGAAAGCCGTTCGCCGTAAGAAACTGCCAGCCGTATTCAATGATCGACCGGTAGAACCGTAAGCCGTCATCGCCGCCATCTAATGCCAGGCGCGGCTCGCGCCGGACATCGTCAGGTAATTGCGCCAGCTGTCCCGTCGGGATGTACGGAGGATTGGAAACAATCACATCAAATTTCTCCCCCTGACGGATCGCCTCCTTCATGTACAGAACCATGTCATTATTGAGAAATTCTATTCTCTGCTCAACATTATTCGCCGTTGCATTCTTGACCGCCAAAGCTAAAGCGTCATCGCTAATATCAATAGCCGTTACATTCATCTCCGTAAAATATCTTAAAAGCGCAACTGTAATATTGCCGGATCCGACGCCGAGGTCCAACACGTTGAGCGCCTTCTTGGGCATTGCCCTGATCTTCTCAATGGTCAGGTCAACTAAGATCTCCGTTTCGGGACGAGGGATCAGCGCCCGCCGGTCGACGGAAAGCGGAATGCCCATAAAATCACATTGGCCGATAATATATTGCAACGGCTCCCCTTGCGCCCGTCGGAACCGCATCTGATCATACCGGGATCTCTGAAACGGTGTTAATTCGCCTTTATTAACAGCCAGATCCACGCGCCGGCAATCCAAGACAGAGGTCAGCATCCATTCATTCTCAGTCATTCATCGTCTCCTCGGCATCGGCTTTATTGAGCGCCTCGGCGAGCTCATCTAAACTTCCGTCCATAATGGCCATCAATCGGTGCGTCGTAAATCCAATACGATGGTCCGTCACGCGCCGGTCCGGGTAATTGTACGTACGGATCTTTTCGCTGCGGTCGCCCGACCCGACTTTAAGTTTTCGATCCCGGGATTCCTTCTCGGAGCGCTCGCTCGCGATCTTGTCCGCCAGACGCGCGCGCAGAACACGCATCGCTTTATGCTTGTTCTTCAACTGGGAACGCTCGTCCTGGCAAATAACGACAAGGCCCGATGGCAAATGAGTGATTCGCACCGCCGAATCCGTCGTATTGACACTTTGCCCGCCCGGCCCGGAAGAACGGAAAATATCGATCTTCAGTTCCTTGGGATCAATATTGATATCGACCTCCTCGGGTTCGAACAAAATAGCGACAGTCGCCGCCGAAGTATGAATACGCCCAGACGCCTCGGTATCGGGAACACGCTGAACGCGATGCGCGCCGCTTTCCCATTTCAGGTGCTTCTCCGCGCCTTTGCCGCTGATGCTGAAAATAACTTCCTTAAACCCGCCGGTCTCCGACGCGTTACTGCTGATCGTCTCGACCGTCCATCCCTTTTGATCTGCGAATTTCGTATACATTCGGAACAGATCGGCGGCGAACAAACTCGCCTCCTGCCCGCCGGTACCTGCGCGGATCTCGAGAATCAAGTCGCGGTCTTTCTCCTGCTTCCTCGGATTCGTCAGGTCATTGAGCCGGTCCAAAAGTTCCTGCTTTTTGTCCGTCAAGTCCTCGAGCTCAACTTTCGCCAGCGTCTCGAATTCCTTATCATGCTTCTCCGAAAGAAGCACCTCAGTCTCCTCGATCTGCCCGACGACCGCCTTGTAGGAACGGAACGTCGTGACGACCGGCGAGATGCCGGAATACTCCTTAGCCAGTTTTTTATACCGGCTTTGATCGGCAATGACCTGCACGTCCGCCAAAAGCTGCTCTAATTCGGCGTAGCGCTTTTCTATTTTTTCGTACTTCTCCAAAGACATATTTACTGGTTCTTTTTATAACGTTTTTTGAAGCGTTCGATACGACCTGCCATATCGACGAATTTCTTGTCGCCCGTGAAGAACGGATGACATTTCGAGCAGATCTCCACTCGGATATTCTTTTGTGTCGACCGCGTATGGATCACCTCCCCGCATGCGCAGGTAATGGTCGTTTCTTCATACTGTGGGTGAATCTTCGGTTTCATCGCTGTTAACTCCTTTTATCTTTTGCATTTTACATTTGGCTGAGATTATCCAAAAACTCAGCATTTGATTTATATTTACTGATTTTATCGATCAGCAATTCCATCGCTTCGGCGGAATTCAGATCGTGCACCGCTTTTCTAAGAAGCCAGATGCGCTGCAGATCATTTTCCGGAATCAATTTCTCTTCATGGCGCGTGTTCGAGCGCTTGATGTCGATCGCCGGGTAGATCCTTCTCTGGAACAGGTTGCGGTCCAACTGCAATTCCATATTACCCGTTCCCTTAAATTCCTCAAAAATAACCTCATCCATGCGGCTTCCCGTATCGATGAGAGAGGTCGCAATAACCGTCAAACTGCCTCCCTCTTCGACCGCACGCGCCGCGCCGAAGAATCTCTTCGGCTTATGAAGCGCATTAGAGTCGACACCGCCGGAGAGGATCTTGCCGCTGTGCGGGACGACCGTGTTATACGCGCGCGCCAGGCGCGTGATGCTGTCCAAAAGGATCACGACGTCGCGCTTGTGCTCGACGAGGCGCTTGGCCTTCTCCAGCACCATCTCGGCGATCTGAACATGGCGCTCAGCCGGTTCATCGAACGTCGAGGAGATAACCTCGCCCTTCACGCTTCGCTGCATGTCCGTGACCTCCTCGGGGCGCTCGTCGATCAGAAGGACCATCAGGATCACATCCGGCTGATTCTGCATGATCGAATTCGCGACCTTTTGCATGAGCACCGTTTTGCCGCTATACGGCGGTGCGACGATCAAGGCCCGCTGCCCTTTTCCGAGCGGCGTCAGCAAGTCCATGATCCGCATCGAAATTTCCTTCTCATCCGTTTCCAGAATGATCCGGTCCTTCGGATAAAGCGGCGTCAAGTTGTCAAAGAATATCTTCTCTTTGCAGTTTTCCGGATTCTCAAAATTCACCGCCTCCACTTTAAGTAAGGCGAAATACTTCTCGCCCTCTTTCGGAGGACGGATGTGTCCGCCAACACTGTCGCCAGTCTTCAAATCAAAGCGGCGAATCTGTGAAGGCGAGACATAAATATCGTCCGGACACGGAAGATAATTATAGTTCACACTCCGCAAAAAGCCAAATCCTTCTGACAGGATCTCCAGAGTCCCCTCACCAAACATCAAACCCTGATTTTCGGCCTGAGCCTGGAGAAGCTTGAAGATCAAATCCTGCTTTCGGATACCGCTAATACCGTTGACCCCCATGCTTTTGGCAAATTTGGTCAACTCGGACATCTTACTGTCCTTGAGCTTCGTAATATCCATGTAGTTTTCTTTGGGTGGTTTCGTGTCTTTCTTCACAGCGGCCTTTTCCTTGCTTTGCGCTGTCTTTTCCACTGCCTTTTCCTCTGCCTTTTCCGCTGCTTTGATCTCTCCAGCTGTTTTACTTTCTTTTGTCATAATTTTTCCCATACCTGTTTTACCTTAAGTTTAATTTGTTTAAATGTTCCATCATTATCTATGATCAAATCCGCTAAACGGATTTTTTGCCGCAGGGACATTTGTGCTTTGATGCGCCGTTTGGCCTCTGCTTTCGTTATGTTCATTAATTTTGTTGCCCGGGCAATGCGATTGGCCCTGCTGGCTTTGACCACAACCGTCCAATCAACCTCCCGGTCAAGTTTTGTTTCAAACAAGAGCGGCACGTCTAAGACAACAACCGTTCTTTGTTTACGTTTCCTGTATTGCTTCACTTTCGCTAAAAGAGCCTTACGGACTTCCGGATGAATGATCGCTTCAAGCTTGCGCAGTTGCTTCGGATCCCGAAACACTTCATCCGCCACTTTTTTCCGGTCGATCTTCCCTGCCGTTAAAATATCCTTGTTGCCGAACGCCTTAGCGGTCCGTCGGAAACAGACCGTCCCGGGACGCAACAGCCGGCGAGCAATCGCATCGGCGTCGATCACTTTTGCGCCTAAGCCCGCGAACATCTTGGCGACCGTGGATTTTCCGGACCCCAAGCTTCCCGTCAATCCAACAACAACACACTTATTGCTTCTCGACATTATGATAGATTTCCTGATAAATGCGCGCGGACTTCTCCCAGGAAAAGTCACAGCGAAACACATTCTTTCTCAAATGATCGAATTCTTTTTCATTGCGGAACACCTTGATCGCCTTCTGGATGACTTTCAAGAATGACGCGCTCGAATAATTGGTAAAAACAAAACCATTGCCGTCTTTGTTCATCGGCCCGAACGATTTAACCGTATCGGCCAGGCCGCCTGTCTTATAAACGACCGGGATCGTGCCGTAATACAAACTGATCATCTGACTCAAGCCGCACGGCTCGAATTGCGACGGCATCAAGAACAAGTCGCTTCCCGCATAGATCTGATGGCCCAGAGGTTCGTTAAAATCAAGACATACCGCGATATTGTCCGAATAAAGCGCAGCTGCTTCTTTCAATTTCTTCTGATACTGTTCATCACCCAGCCCTAAGAAAACCATTTGAATATCCATCTTGACGAGGTCATCGAGCGTCTCAATGATCAGGTCGAGCCCTTTTTGATGCGATAGTCGCCCGACAAAACCGAGAAGCGGGACATCATCGCGCACATCGAGATAAAGCTCTTTTTGTAGCTGCATTTTGTTGGTCAGCTTCGCATCGCCAAAATCTTCGGCAGAATATTTCTCCGCAATGAACCCATCAGTTTTCGGGTTCCAGATATCATGATCCAATCCGTTGAGGATCCCAGTCACCTCGTCGTAACGCTCGCCGAGAACACCTTCCAACCCGCAGCCGAACTGCTTGGTCTGGATCTCCTTGGCGTATTGTGGGCTGACCGTCGTAACCTTATCGCTGTAAACAATGCCCGCTTTGAGCAAATTAAGCTGATCATAGAATTCAAAACTTTGAGCGACAAAGGAGCCTTCCACATCGAGCTTCGGGTATTGGACTTTCGGGAAAACCCCCTGGAACGCCAGGTTGTGAACCGTCATGATCGTTTTTGTCTTCAAGTAAAACGCGTCATCCTTATATTTTTCCTTGATGTAAACAGGAATCAAGGCCGACTGCCAGTCGTGACAATGAATAATATCCGGCTGGAAATCGATTTGCTTCAACAGCCGGAGCGTTCGATCACAGTAAAATCCGAACCGGTCGAGGTTATCCGGATAATCTCCGGAAGTATCACCGTAAAGCCCTTCACGCCCGAAATAGCCTTCATGCTCGATAAAATGAACCTGGATATTGTTCCCGATCTTTGCCCGCGATACATTCTCGGTGACCTGTTCCACCGAATATCCGCTTTTACCGACACAACTGTATCCTGGCATGACAATGGCCACCTCGATACCGATCTTCTCGAGCGCAAGCGGAAGCGAGCCGCACACATCGGCTAACCCGCCTGTTTTAGCGAACGGAACAACTTCTGACGAACAAAATACAACTTTCATGTGTTTATTTATACTCCTTCATGTCCAGCCAATTTTTTCCGGCCTTAACACTGACGATAACCGGAACGGTCAATTCAACCGCATGTTCCATTTGATAACGAACGAGATCGACAATCGCGGCCTCTTCACTTTTTGTCGTTTCAAAAACCAATTCATCGTGAACGGTACTGATCATCTTTGTGCTAAGTTTCCGTTCTTCGAGTTCCTTCTGAATATTGATCATCGCCACCTTCATCATGTCCGCGGCCGATCCTTGAACGGGTGTGTTGATCGCCTGTCGCTGCGCGAACTGCTTCATGGCCCCGTTCTTGCTGTTAATCTCCGGGATATACCGTCGGCGGTTCAATAATGTCAGCACATATCCCTGCTTTTCGCATTTCTTGATTTCACCATCCATGAACTTCTTGACCGCCGGGTAACGAGCGAAATACCGGTTGATAAATTCCTGCGCCTCGGCCTGAGGGACTTTAAGGTCATTTGCTAAACCAAACGCGCTCATGCCGTAGACAATCCCGAAATTCACGCGCTTCGCGGAAGTGCGCATCTGCGAGGTCACATCCTTTTCATCAACTTCAAAGATCAACGAGGCCGTAAAATCATGAATATCCTCACCCTGCGCAAACGCCTTGATCAAATTCTTGTCACCCGAGAGATGCGCGAGAATACGCAATTCAATTTGCGAATAATCCGCAGCGATCATAATCAGATCTTTGCTCGACGGGATGATCGCCTTGCGTATCTGCCGTCCCAGTTCCGTACGGATCGGGATGTTCTGCAAGTTCGGCTGGCTCGAGCTCAGGCGCCCGGTCTCGGTCCCGGTCTGATTGAACTGCGCGTGCAGCCGCCCCGTTCGCTCGTTGATCAACTTCGGCAAGGCATCGATGTAGGTCGACTTCATCTTTGCCAGTTGCCGGTACTCTAAGATCACCGACGGAAACGCATGTTCGTTGGACAGGATCGTTAAGACCGACTCGTTGGTCGAGAATCCCGTCTTGGTCTTCTTGATCACCGGCAGCTTCAACTTTTCAAATAAAATATGGCTCAACTGCTTTGGGGAATTGAGATTAAACTCCTCCCCGGCCATCGTATAAAGCGTCGCGGTTAAATCGTCGATCTTTGCCGCGCAGTCTTTGGATAATCTTTTGAGCAGCGCGCGGTCCAAGTTAACACCCTGCTCCTCGATCTTGTAAAGAACATGGGCCAACGGCATTTCGATATCTTCAAAGAGCTGACTTAGCGACTTACCTTTAAGTTCGCCGGCTAACAACGGGTATAACCGCTTTAAAACTTGCGCTTCATGAGCCGTTTTTGATTCCTCTGAGATCGCACATTTTAAATAATTCCAGGCCAAACTGTTCAGGCCGAAAAAGGACTGTGAGGGCCCTAGCAGATAACCGGCGAGCATTACATCAAAGGCCTTTCCACCGATACCGATATTTTTCTTCGACAGTAATTTGAAGCCCTCCTTGATATCGTAGGTCACCTTCAGGATGTTTTCATTCTCAAAGACCGGTTTAAGGGCATCGATCGCGTCGTTGTTAACCGCGTAAATATCCTTCTCATCGACCGCAATAAAGATCACCTGGCCGCTGAACAATCCGCCGTCGTCATTATCCTCGACCGTAAAGGCAAATTCCCCGGCGTCTTGGATCTTTTTCACCAGGCTTTTTACGTCTTTCGCGCTCTCAATAGAGCAGACATCGACAGTACCGCTCGCCTCTCTCGAATCAAACTCCTCGGCAAGTTTACGGAATTCAAGGTCCTGGAACATTTCAAAGAGACTGTTATTATCCGGGGCTTGAACCTTAAGCTTCTCTAGATCATATTCAAGCGGAACAGCCGTATCTAAAATGGCCAACTCTTTACTGAATCGCGCCTCTTCCTGCTGTTCAATGATCAGCTTTTCCTTAGCAGTCGGCTTCTCTGACTTCTCAAAATGTTTTAAAATCTTCTCGAGGGCCCCGAGCTCATTGATCAACTGCGCGGCATTCACCTTGCCAATGCCTTTGACACCGGGAATATTATCCGCGGAGTCTCCCGCCAGGCCGATAAAATCGACCATATGTTTCGGGTCAAACCCCAATTTCTCTTTGATCGCCTCGGAATCAAGGATCATCTGAGTCTTACTGCCAAAGAACTTCACACTCTTGCCGGCAAGCTGATACATATCCTTATCATCGCTGACGATCACAACATCGAGGTCTTTATTCGCCAATTTTGTCGTAATGGTCGCGATAATATCGTCGGCCTCAAATCCTCCCCGTTCAAAGATCGGAACATTAAAGGCCTGGATAACGTCCTTGATAACAGGGATCTGGCTCCTGAGGTCATCCGGCATTGGCGGGCGGTGGATCTTATATTCCGCGAACTTCTCCTGCCGGCGCGTTTTCTCCTTCGAATCAAAACAAACCGCCATGTAATCCGGCTGATATTTCTCCAGGATGCTGCGAAGCACGCGGATAAATCCGAAAACCGCGTTGGTCGGCTGCCCCTTGCTCGTCGCTAACTCCCTAATGGCGAAAAAACACCGATAGCATAGGGCATGTCCATCAATTAGAAACAACTTATGCTTAGCCATGTGGGAATTCTTTTTCTACTTCGAGTGATAAGTCATCATATGTACGTGGTCACGAATATTAAATCTTAAGGAAATGTGGGATTCTATTTAAATCTCTGTTATTGAGCTAAGGTCCATTTTTGCGGTATTATTTTCAGTAAAATTACCGGGCATATTGCGGAGAAACCAAAATGGGTTCATTTGGGATCGTGGTGAGCATCTGCTGAATCTCGTGCCGTGCGGAAAGGGTATCACCCGCCTCTAACCTCTTGATTGCGTTTTCTGACTGCTCCTCTATATTTTTCTTTGACATTTCTAATATCGTTTGCTTGCGCGCGTCAATGATTTTCGGGTTCTTCGGGGAAAGATGCAGCGCATGGTCGTACTCTTTAAGGGCCTCTTTATACTTCTCGTCTTTAAAAAGGTCGTTGCCTCTTCGATAATGTTCTTGTCCCCGCTTAACGCTTTGGTAAAATTCCCTGCGGGACCTTAACTGAACCTGCTTATTGAGGGCCTCCGCTTCAAACGCCATGGCCCATTCCCTATACCTGGGGTCGATCTTCATAAGCTCGTCTTTCGCTTTTTGCGCCCATGGATCCATGGTATCGCCAAGCTCAAAGCGCAGCTTAAAATACCGTGCCGCTTTGTCCGGCTTTCCGAGTCTTTGATAAAGATAGGCCAAATTATTGTAGGGCGGCAAATAATCCCGATCGCTCTGGATCGCCCTCAGATAGAACTTTTCCGCCCGGCCATAAAGATCAATTTCCTCATAAAGAACGCCCATATCATTGAGAAGCGTCGCATTCTCCAGCCCCAATGATGTTGCTTTCGTATAATAAGATAAGGCCTCGTTTAAATTACCTTTTTGCTGTTCTTCATAGCCTAAAGCACGATATTCTTCAGCGATTTTATCTTTGACTTCTGCGGAAGCAAATGAATGAAAGGTAATGCAAGAAATGAAGAAAAGAAGAGCGATAATGCTTTGAAATGCTTTTTTTGACCTTCTATTTAGACTAAGCATAATATATATTTTCTATTTTAGCAAGAAATTTTTCCATCTGCCTGTTTATCTGCCTGTTTATCTTATATAATACAGCACAACTCGTTAATTATCAATGAGTTCTGTAGAAACATTTTCATCACTCATTTCACCCGCATAACACCCTTCTTCGGCACAATTTCCATCTACTCCTTGTTCTTCTGTTGAAAAATCAAAAAGGGTTTTATTGAAAATATTGCCTAAAAGAGAGGCCTTCTCGTTTTCTTTATTGACCAACAAAGCGCCGACAAGAGCATTGTCTTTTAAATAAAGCCCCCGATATGTCCCGGATTCCTGATCAAAAATACGGTTAACCGTAAGCCCATCTTCGTCTATGCATCCTAAGACCGTTATGACAATTCCTTCGATTTTCTGGCTCCAGCTACATACCGGTATTGAAAATACGCTCTCTTGACCATTGATGACAGCCGCAACCGCCTTTGCCTGCTCTTCAAGTACCGGAAGCGGCGTCACCGGATCGGGTTCACATAAACTGCATGCCTGATCAACAACAAAAACATCATCCGCGCCGGCTTTAAATTCAGGGTCAACCTCGATCTTCCGGCCCGTCGTGATCGACGAGCTGGAAAATAACCGCAGATCCTCATCCGTTTCCATAAAAAGAATGACCTCAGCCGAAAAAACCTTTCCTGATTGAAGCCGGACCGCTTTAGCATCCTTATCGCCTAATATCTCCGCGATCGCATTCTCCGGCATAACACGTAACCCTTTTTCTTCCAATGCCCCTGTCAACCATTGCAACACCTCCGCTTCAAAGTGCCGATTTAAAAAACCGTTCTCGGAAGAAACAAGAATGACCTCTTTTTCCCGTTTGATAAAACTCATCGCGGCTTCGAGGCCGGAAAAACTGTCGGATTGGATCACGACCGTCCTGACAACCGGCAAGGCATTGACAATCTGGTCGATATCCTTAAGCTTTTTATAGCCGTAGATATTTTCCTTGTTCGTGCCCTTAATGTTCGGATACCTGTTTTCCGGCGTATCCGTCACAAGAAGAACGTCATAATCGATTTCCTGCTTATCTTCGGTAAAGATCTTTTTGCGCTTAAAATTAATGCGGGATATTTTCTGGTCGAAAACCATGCGAACATTATGCTGTTCGTAAAAATCCTTCGTCCGGTAAAAAACATTCGCAGGAGATATCTCTTTCGCGATGAACGCGGCGAACGCATCCCTATTATAGGGATAATGCCCGTCGAGGGCGACCACCGTGATCTCACTTTCCGTATCATTGCGGCGAACCTCTTCGATCATTTTCGCACCGGCAGCCGAACTTCCTAAAATAACGATCCTTTTCATACTTACCACTTGCCTTTCTTCTTCATCTGCGCCTTGAATGCTTCAATGCCATTGCGCATTAACATGACCACCGTCACCGGACCGACACCGCCGGGCACCGGCGTTATAAAAGCAGCCTTTTGACAAGCAGCATTAAATTCAACATCACCAACGATCTTGTCATTAACCTGATTGATCCCGACATCAATGACCACCGCGCCTTCCTTGATCCAATCGCCCTTGATCACCGACGGCTTTCCGACGGCAACCACAACAACATCCGCGCGGCGGACATGTTCCTCAAGCCGCCCGGCTTCGCTTGTCGCGATATGACAAACAGTGACCGTTGCGAATTGCTCGAGCAAAAGCAGGCTCAGCGGCTTGCCGACGATCACGCTGTGACCGACGATCACCGTTTCCTTCCCGTAGAGATCGATACCGGTCGATTTAATATGTTCCATCACCGACGCCGGCGTGCAGGGAATGATTCTTGTCTCACCAACAAGCATCTTCCCGATATTCGTAACATTGATCCCCTCGAGGTCCTTATCAGTATCGACATACTGCGCGACATCATTGTATTCAATGTGCCGCGGGATCGGCTTATGGATCATGATACCGTTGACGGCCTCGTCGCCGTTGAGCCGCTTGATGCATTCACTAAAATCTTCTTTGGAAACATCTTCCTGTAAAGTTTCCAGTTCATAATCTATGCCGA
>DAOWBD010000193.1 GCA_030634235.1 Candidatus Omnitrophota bacterium
ACCCCGCCGGTGTCATGATCGAGAACCTTCCGCCGACATCATTGTTGATCGCAAAGTTCCGGTAACCTTCTTTATCGGCGATCGTTCTTAAGGCCCCTTTATCAGCGTCGGTAATACAAATAATCCTTTTCTTGAGCTCCTCGGGTCTGTATTTTTCCTCCATGAACTTCTTAACGACACGAAACGCCAGGGCGGGTTCCGTTGTCGTCCCTGATTTTGAGATCACCACCACCGTAACATTTTTATCTTCCAAGCGTTTGAGCAAATGATATAAATAGCCGGAACTCAAGTTGTGTCCGGCATAATAAACGGGAAGCTTTTTTTCGGCGATAAGGAATTCCAGCGACGCGTGTATCCCGACGTAGGATCCCCCGATCCCGATACTAAGCAAACAGTCCGAATTCGCCCGTATTTCTTTGCCCAGATCGACGAGTTCGTCGAGAAAAGAATCCTCGATGCGCTGCGGTAGGTCGAGCCATCCGGTAAATTCAGCCCCCTTTCCGGACCTGTTCTCTAACTGGTCGTGGGCCTTTTGGATCTCGGGAAGAAGTTGTTGATAATCTTTATCTTCGATATATCCTTTTAAATATTGACGGTCGAGTTTGATCTCCATGGTTCTCTGCTTCCTTTCTTATAATGAGTATATCTTTCCTTAAATAGCCTCTTCAATGACAGCGCCGCCGAGAACGACATCATCGCGATAGAACACAACGGATTGCCCCGGCGTCACAGCTTTCTGGGGTTCGTCAAATTCAAAACGGATCCGGCCCTCCCCCAGAAAGGTTAGAAATCCTTTTACTTCACGAGCATTGTAGCGAATTCGCGCGAAAACTTCCATAGTTTCAAATGGAATGTTCATACTCACCGGATTGAATCGATCCGCCGTCAAGCTGCGAGCGTAGAGTTTCTCCTGCGGGCCAACATAGACGGTATTCGTCTGTTTGTCAATCCTGTAAACATAAACGGGAACGCCGAGGGCTATGCCAAGCTTATCCCTCTGGCCAATCGTGTAATTAAGGATCCCCTGATGCTGCCCGACGACCTTGCCGTCGGGGTCCTTGAAATCTCCCGGCTCAAAAACGCTGTCATCGAGACGCTCGCGAATAAAATCCTTATACCCCGCGTCGGGGACAAAACAGATGTCCTGACTTTCGAGTTTCCCGGCAACATTCAGTTGATATTTGCGCGCCAAGCCGCGGACTTCGTCCTTCATCCTACCGCCTAAGGGAAACAGGATCTTTGGAAGGGCCTTTTTGTCGACGCTGTAAAGAAAATAGGACTGATCCTTCTTGGCGTCGTCGGCTTTTTTCATTTCATAACAGCCCGTCGCGGGGTCGCGGTCGATCTTCGCATAATGGCCCGTCGCCAGATAGTCCGCCCCCATCGACATGACCTTTTCATAAAGGATCCCGAACTTCAGGTACTGATTGCACCGCACGCAGGGATTGGGCGTGCGGCCGTTTAAATATTCGCTCGTAAAATCATCGATCACGCAGGCATTGATCTCCTTCGCAAAATCCAGGACATAATGTTTCACCCCGAGGACTTGCGCGACACGCTGCGCGTCGGCGATTCCATCGGCGCCGCAGCACGACGGCTTCTTGCTGCCGGGATGCGAAATGCTAAAGCACATCGTGACCCCGAAGACATCGTAGCCCTGTTCCTTCATCAGACCGG
>DAOWBD010000053.1 GCA_030634235.1 Candidatus Omnitrophota bacterium
AAAAACTTCTTTAAAGCGACCCGTAAAGGGCTCTTTAAGATCATTTCAAAAATGGGGATCTCAACAATCCAATCGTATTGCGGCGCGCAGATCTTTGAAGCGGTAGGTTTAAAGAAGAGTGTCGTCGAACAGTATTTTACCGGAACTCCGTCGCGCATGGGCGGTATCGGCCTGCACGGTATTGCCAAGGAAGTGGTGTGCCGGCATAACGACGCCTATGCGCCCCAGAATATTTATGATGAGGTTCTCGACGAGGGTGGTGACTATCGATGGCGTAAGAACGGGGAGCACCATCAACTCAATCCGCAGACGATCGCGCTGCTGCAGCACGCGGTGCGCTCCGCTGATTATAAAGTCTTTAAGCAATACTCGAAGCTGATTAATGACCAGCAGACGAATTTGTCGAACATCCGCGGGCTTTTACAGTTTAAGAAGAGAAAGTCTGTTCCTATTGAAGAGGTTGAGCCGGCTTCAGAAATCGTTAAGCGCTTCGCGACCGGTGCGATGAGCTACGGGTCGATATCGAAAGAGGCCCATGAGACGCTTGCGATCGCGATGAACCGCCTGGGCGCGTTCTCGAATACGGGCGAGGGTGGCGAAGATCCGGCGAGGTTCAAGAAGAATTCGAATGGCGACTGGCGGCGCAGCCGCATCAAACAAGTCGCGCAGGGCCGTTTCGGGGTCACGATCGATTATTTAGTGAATGCCGACCAAATCCAGATCAAGATGGCGCAAGGCGCGAAACCCGGCGAAGGAGGACAGCTCCCCGGGCATAAGGTTAGTAAAGAGATCGCGGCGACGCGTTACACGATGCCCGGCGTCGGGCTGATCTCGCCGCCGCCGCATCACGATATCTATTCGATCGAGGACCTGGCACAGCTTATTTATGATCTTAAGAACGCGAATTCCAAAGCGGATATCAGCGTCAAGCTTGTTTCGGAAGTTGGCGTCGGGACGATCGCTGCCGGTGTTTCCAAAGGAAAAGCGGACCATCTTCTGATCAGTGGATACGAAGGCGGGACGGGGGCATCTCCCCAGACGTCGATCAAACACGCGGGCCTGCCGATGGAGATCGGCATCGCTGAGGCCCAGCAGGTTCTGGTCATGAACGACCTGCGCGGGCGCATCCGCGTCCAGACCGACGGGCAGTTGAAAACCGGAAGGGATGTTGTCATCGCCGGAATGCTGGGAGCTGACGAATTCGGCTTCGCCACGACGGCATTAATCAGTTTAGGATGCATTCTGCTACGCAAGTGCCATTTAAATACATGTTCGGTCGGGATTGCGACGCAAGATAAAGAATTGAGAAAGCGATTCGCCGGGCAGCCCGGGCATGTTGTGAACTTTTTTACGTTTATTGCTGAAGAAGTTCGTGAGATCATGGCGGAGTTGGGATTCCGCAAATTCGAGGATTTAATTGGACGTGTGAACCTACTTGAAACCAGAGGTGTTATCGGTCATTGGAAGGCCCAGGGAATTGATCTGACCAACGTTCTCCACAGGGCGGATGTGCCTAAGGATATAGCGATCCATCACGTCGGGAAGCAGGATCATGATCTGGGTAATGTGCTCGATGTCCGTTTGATCGAAAGCTGTGAAGACGCGATTGACAGCCGCAAGCCGAGGCAGTTTGACTGCAAGATCAAAAATACCAACCGTGCCGTCGGGACGATGCTTAGCAGCAACATTGTCCGGAAATACGGACTTGCCGGCCTGCCGGAGAATACGATCCGGATCAAATTTATCGGATCGGCCGGGCAGAGTTTCGGCGCGTTTCTCGCGCGCGGCGTGACCTTTACGCTCGCCGGCGACGCTAACGATTATGTCGGGAAGGGTTTGTCTGGTGGGAGGATTATTGTCCGGCCGTCGAACAAAGCGACGTTTGTTCCGGAGGAAAACATTCTTGTCGGGAATGTTGTGCTCTACGGGGCGATCTCGGGTGAGGCGTATTTTAAAGGGGTCGCGGGGGAGAGATTTGCCGTGCGTAACAGTGGGGCAATCGCTGTCGTCGAAGGGATCGGCGAGCATGGCTGCGAATATATGACCGGCGGGCGTGTTGTTATTCTAGGTTCGACCGGGCGCAATTTTGCGGCCGGCATGAGCGGGGGCATTGCGTATATCTGGGACCGCGACGGGGATTTCAAAAAACGCTGCAACTTGGAGATGGTCGAGCTGTTTCCCGTCGAGGACGAGCGGGATATTGATGAGCTGCGCGAGATGATCGAGAATCATTACCGTTATGCCGAGAGCGATGTCGCAAAGAGAATTTTGGATCGTTGGGAGGAGACCTTGCCGCAATTCGTCAAGGTTTACCCGAACGACTACCGCCGGATCCTCGAAGATGAAAAAGAGGTGAAGCCAGGTGAGAATTTACCGAATGAAGCGGATATTGTTTCGGAAACCGTTATTGCCGACGGAAATTAATAAAGCAGGGTATAGCGTATAGCGGTTAGGGATTAGATTCTATCCGTCAAACGCTAAACGCTAGATTAAGGATAACTAATGGGTGACGTAACCGGTTTTATGAAATATGACAGAAAGGATTTTCAGGACCAGTCCGTCGAGGAACGTCTCAAGCATTGGGAGGAGTTTCACAAGGAAATGCCCGAGGAGACGATCAAGACCCAGGGCGCGCGCTGCATGGACTGCGGCGTTCCTTTTTGCCAGAGTGGGTGTCCGATCGGCAATATTATTCCCGACTGGAACGACTTTGCTTTCCGCGGACTTTGGGAAGCGGCGCTCGAGCGTCTGTGGAAGACGAACAATTTTCCGGAATTCACGGGCCGAGTCTGTCCGGCACCGTGCGAGAACGCCTGTGTCCTTGGGATCAACGACCCGCCGGTTACGATCAAGAATATAGAAGTTTCCATCATTGAAAAAGCGTACAAAGAGGGATGGGTCAAGCCGGAGCCGCCTAAAGTGCGCACGGGAAAAACCGTTGCTGTGATCGGGTCGGGCCCGTCGGGCCTTGCCTGCGCCGATCAGCTCAACAAGGCGGGCCATACGGTAACTGTTTACGAAAAGAACGATGTCCTCGGCGGACTTTTAGCGCGCGGCATCCCGGACTTTAAGTTGGAGAAAAATGTTATCGAGCGCCGGTTGAAAGTTATGGAAAAAGAAGGCGTTAAGTTCAAGGTTAAGGCTAATGTTGGCGGCGATGTCTCCGTTAAGGAATTGCAGAAGAAGTTCGAAGCGCTTGTTCTCTGCGGGGGGGCTGAAGATCCGAGGGACCTGCCCGTTGAGGGAAGGGACTTGAAAGGCGTGTATTTTGCGATGGAATTCCTCACCCAGCAGAACTGCGTGAACCAGGGGCAGAAAGTTGATGCAAAAGACCGGATCTTGGCCCAAGGCAAGCGCGTTGTTGTTCTCGGCGGTGGCGATACCGGATCCGACTGTGTTGGAACCTCCAACCGGCAGGGCGCTGTAGCGGTCAAACAATTTGAATTATTGCCAAGGCCTCCGAAAGAACGCGCGCCCGGCAATCCATGGCCGCAATGGGCGCTCATCGAGCGGACCTCGTCTTCTCATGAAGAGGGGGTTGTGCGCGACTACAGCATTATGACCAAGAAGCTCAGCGGCGAAAATGGTGTTCTTAAAAAACTTCACGCCGTGCGATTAGAATTCGGGGATCCGGACTCCGAGACCGGCCGCCGGCCGATGAAAGAGATTCCGGGTTCTGAATTTGAGATCGAGGTTGATTTTGTTTTCCTGGCCATGGGATTCCTCGGGCCGGTCAAAAGCGGCCTGATCGAAGAGTTAGGCGTCGAACTTGACGCGCGCGGTAATGTCAAAGCGGACCAAAACAAGATGACCAATATCCCCGGCGTGTTTACTGCTGGAGACATGACCCGGGGCCAATCGCTCGTTGTTTGGGCGATTCATGAAGGACGACAAGCAGCTTCCTGCGTGCACGATTATCTATCCTGCAACCGGCCGAAATAAATTTACTCCATCCTATGACCGGCCTCTATTTCGAGAATTAAACCTCAAGTTACAAGTCTTTTCCAAGAATTTTAAACGGGTATGCCTGAATGATTTTTTTGAGTAAAGGGATCAGATGTTCTTCGATGATACGCTTAACAGCTCCAATAAATTCAAATTGAAGTACTTCATCGACAGTGTTGATGTGATAAACGCCTTTTTCTGAGGATCGGTCGCCCTGGTGGACGGTGTCGACACGAATAAAGTCGGGGATACCGTTAGGTTGTGGTTTTTGGCGCAAACTAATGTTAACGGGTGTTGGTTTTGTCTTTGAGTAAACTTTGGTTATTCTTTTGTAAAAAGTGGATTTTCGCAAGTTATAAATATGTGAGACGGATATTTCAGAGAGATTTTTATAAGACGAATCTTTTTCAGCCATAGATCTCAGGATTTTCTTAATTGCTGCTCCGTTGATAAACTTATGAAGTTTTTCGGTCTGAGCCAGCATCTTGATGTCGTTGTCGGAGTAGATTTTATTGAAACTGTTTCGTTGATAATCAGTTTGCAGGATATGTCCTGTTTCGATATACTGTGAAATGAGCCTGGTGATTTGAGCGCGGGAATATTGAGTCATTTTAATGATGTATTGTTTGATGATGCCCTTGGGGCGTTTATTAAGGCCTATATAGCCAAATTTGACCAGAGTTTGTTCAATCCACTGACAGGCTTCAGTATGGCTCCATCCCTGTTGAGGCTCAATTTTTTATTTGGGTCTCTTCAGGCCCATCTTGCATTGGAAAAGACTGCAAAATGTAGATATACAAAAGGTCATTAACGAGGAATAGGAAAAGCGGCGGAAGATCTCTGATATTGAAAAAGAAACGGAAAATCTGAAATAGAAAATAGAGGAACGTCAATGAACAAAAAATTTATTCTTGCTCTCGACCAGGGAACCACCGGATCGAGGGCTTTTTTATTCGATGAAAAAGGCGGCATTGTTGCCAGCGATTACAAAGAATTCAAACAGTATTTTCCTAAACCCGGGTGGGTCGAGCACGACGCCGAGGAAATATGGAAGTCGTGCGCGGATGTCATCAAGGGAGCGCTGAGCAAGGCGCGAGTCTCGCCGAAGAATATCGCGGCGATCGGGATCACCAATCAAAGAGAGACGACGGTCCTGTGGGACCGCAAGACGGGCAAGCCGGTGGCGCGCGCCATTGTTTGGCAGTGCCGGCGCACGGCCAACATATGTAGGGGCGTAATGCATTACGCCCCTACGTTCAGGCGTAAGACGGGCCTGGTATTGGATCCTTATTTTTCCGGAACGAAAATCAAATGGCTGTTGGATAATGTTAAGGGGCTGCGGGCGCGCGCGCAAAAAGGAAACATTTGCTTTGGCACGATCGATAGCTGGCTGATTTGGAAGCTGACCGGAGGCAAGGAGCACGTGACCGACATGACCAACGCGTCGCGCACACTTGTTTTCAACATCCGGACGCTCAAATGGGACCCGGAGCTTTTAAAGATTCTCCGCATTCCGCCGACGATGTTGCCGCGCGTGCAGAACTCCGGTTCTGTTTTCGGGCACATGGACGGCAGGAACAGTGGTCTTCCGTCGGGGATCCCGATCGCCGCCGTCCTTGGCGATCAGCAGGCCGCGTTGTATGGGCAGGGCTGCTATGCGCCGGGAACGGTCAAGAACACATACGGGACGGGATGCTTCATTGTTCTTAACACGGGCCGGAAGCTGGTGCTCTCCAAGCGAGGGCTTCTCTCGACGGTAGCCAGCGACGCGAACGGGAAACCTGTTTACGCGATGGAAGGGTCGATCTTCATTGCCGGCGCGGTGGTCCAGTGGCTTCGGGATCAAATGCATGTTGTTAAGGAATCGTCGGAGACGGAGCAAGTGATCAAGGGGCTGAAAGACTCCGGAGGCGTTTATTTTGTTCCGGCGTTCACGGGGCTTGGCGCGCCGTATTGGAACGCGCAGGCGCGCGGGATGATCTGCGGGTTGACGCGCGGTACGGACTCGGCGCAAATTACAAGGGCGGCGCTCGAATCGATCGCGTATCAGACGAAGGATGTCTTCGATATCATGCGGATGGAATCGGGCAAACAGATCCGATCCTTGAAGGTCGACGGCGGGGCGTGCCGGAACAACTTTCTGATGCAATTCCAGGCGGACATTCTCGGGTGCAAGATCGTGCGGCCGAAGGTTATCGAGTCGACGGCATTCGGCGCGGCGCAATTAGCCGGTGTTACTGTCGGGATGTGGAAGACGAAAGACCTGGGCAAATTGCACAAGGCAGGACGCACCTTCACGCCGCGGATGGAGCAGAAAAAAAGAAAAGAACTTTATCAGGGATGGCTGAAGGCGGTTCAACAGCTTCAGAGTAATGCATAAGTAAAAGGTTAAATGCTTTTGAAGAGAGATGTTCAAAGGTTCACAAAGCGGCCGTACGATGTCCTCGTCGTCGGTGGCGGGATCAATGGCGCAGCGGTCGCGCACATGGCGGCGCTTAACGGCCTTAAAGTTGCCCTTCTTGAGAAGGGTGATTTTGCAAGCGGCACGTCGAGCAAATCCACGAAACTTATCCACGGCGGCCTACGTTATCTGGAGAATCTGGAATTTGGCCTTGTCCGCGAATCTTTGCGAGAGAGGTCTGTTCAACTGCGAAGCGCGCCCCATCTTGTCCATCCGTTAAAGTTTATCATTCCTGTTTATGATTCCGACAAGCGCCCGCTTTGGATGATGAAGCTAGGGGTTAAATTATACGACCTCTTGAGCGGAAAACATCTCATCGAAAGGCACCGGGTGCTCACCGTCGATGAAGTCTGCGCGCTGGTTCCGGGAATCGCGCGCGCAGGACTCGCCGGAGGGGTGATGTATAGTGATGCCCAGATGAACGACGCGCGGCTCTGCCTTGAGAATGTTCTTAGCGCCGTCGAGGCCGGCGCGCATGCGGCGAATTATGTGAAAGTGGTTGCCTTTATGAAGGAGAACGGCAGGACGGTGGGCGTGCGCGCGCATGACGAATTGGGAGGCAACGATCTTGAGGTTAGGGCCCAAAGAGTCGTTTGTGCCGTCGGACCCTGGACGAATATCTTGATGCGCAAGGAACACGGCCGGTCCCGCGCGCGGATCCGTCCGACGAAAGGTGTTCATGTTGTCTTTAAAGGGCGAATCGCTGAGCACGCGGTTTTGATCCCTACCCGTGGCGACCAGCGGATCTTTTTTGTGATCCCGTGGATGGGTAATTCTCTCGTCGGAACGACAGATACGGACTTC
>DAOWBD010000117.1 GCA_030634235.1 Candidatus Omnitrophota bacterium
AAAGGCGACCGGGATCTTCGCTGTCGATTTGGTCGATCGAAAAATCTCCAAATAGTTTTCCTCGATCCTTTCGCCGGAAAGCGAGGGATCTGTCGGAACAAAATAAATGTTCAATTCCAAGGCATCAGCACCTGCTTCTTCCATGCGTTTAGCATATTTAGTCCAGCCGCCCGAGGAGAAACCATTCAGACTTCCTATGACCGGAATATTGACCATTTTTTTGGCTTTGCCGATATGCTCAACGTATTCGTTCGGGTCCAGGGCATAGGCTCCTGTTTCGGGTATGTAGGTCAATGATTCGGCAAAACTATCCGTTCCCAAATTAGAAAAATGTTCTGAAATCGCGCTCTCTTTGAGGATCTGCTCTTCAAAGAGCGAATGATTGACGATCGCGGCGGCTCCGGCATCCTGCATCCGTTTATAATTGTCCATACTCTTGGAAAGCGGCGAAGCTGATATCACGACAGGATTTTTTAATTTAAGCCCCATATAGGTCGTTGAAAGGTCCATTGTTCTCCCTATTCTTTTTTGTTCGTTAACCTTCAGAACTCTTCGGTGATTGAGAAGCCATTTGCTCATAAATCGCCCAGCGGTCATAAATATCCTGCTGCGCGAGTTTTAAGAGTTCTTTGGATTTTTCTGGATGACTTTTCTCTAACATTTTGAAACGATTTTCCTGGTCAGCGAGCTCTTTAAACGGAATCTTCGGCGCGGCGGAATCAAGCGTGAACGGGTTTTTCCCCTCCGCCGTAAGTTCAGGATTAAAGCGGAACAGCGGCCAGTATCCGGACAGCACGGCTGTTTTCTGGTCGGAAAATGCCGTCGTCATGTTGATCCCGTGGGCAATACAATGGCTGTAGGCAATGATCAGAGAAGGCCCGTCATACCGCTCGGCCTCGATGAATGTTCGCAGTGTATGCTCGTCTTTCGCCCCCATTGCGACGCTGGCGACATAGACATGACCATAAGTCATAGCAATTCTTGCCAGGTCTTTTTTAGGAAGAGGTTTTCCGGCAGCTGCAAATTTCGCGACAGCGCCGCGTGAAGTCGCTTTTGACGCCTGCCCGCCTGTATTGGAATAGACTTCCGTATCCAAAACAAGGATATTCACATTGCGCCCCTGAGCAATAACATGATCCAGCCCGCCGAAACCGATATCATAGGCCCAACCGTCGCCGCCAATGATCCAAACACTTTTCTTAACGAGAAAGTCAGCGAGACTTAAAAGTTGTTTTGCTTCCGGAGAATTATCATTAGCTAACTTCTTCTTTAATTCTTCCACGCGCTGGCGCTGTTTAAAGATATCCGCTTCATCCCTTTGGTCAGCCTCGATCAGTTGTACCGCTAATTCTCCTCCAATCGTTGACTCCAGGGTCTTCACCAATTCACAAGCAAATTCTTTTTGCTTATCGATGGTCAGGCGGAACCCAAAACCAAATTCCGCGTTATCTTCAAAGAGAGAATTCGACCACGCCGGGCCACGCCCGTCTTTGTTCTTCGTCCATGGCGTCGTCGGAAGATTACCCCCATAAATGGAAGAACATCCCGTCGCGTTGGCGACAATCGCGCGGTCCCCGAAAAGCTGGCTCATCAATTTGATATACGGCGTCTCTCCGCAAGCCGCACAAGCCCCCGAGAACTCAAAAAGCGGCTCGAGGTTTTGAACACCGCGGATTGTCGTCATCTTGACCTTTGAGCGGTCTGTTTCAGGAAGGCCGAGAAAGAAATCCCAGTTCTTACTTTCTTCTTTTCTTAAAGGCTGCTGCGGCTGCATGTTGATCGCTTTTAACTTGGTCTCAGTCTTATTTTTTACAGGACAGACATCGACACAGACCCCGCAGCCCGTGCAATCTTCGGGAGCAATCTGGATCGTATATTTGCCTCCTTCGAGATCCCGGTCTTTGACCGGTATCGATTTGAACGTCTCCGGAGCCCCTTCAAGCGCTTTGGGATCATAGACCTTTGCCCGAATCACCGCGTGAGGACAAACGGCAATACATTTGCCGCATTGGATACAAATACTTTCATCCCACACGGGAATCTCCTGAGTAATATTCCGTTTCTCCCAACAGGTCGTGCCTGTAGGGTACGTCCCGTCAACGGGCATCGCGCTGACCGGCAGGTCATCGCCGCAGCGAGCCATCATTTTTGCCGTTACTTCCTGGACAAACTTCGGTGCCTTGGCAGAAACGACCGGCGGTTTTTCGATGGTGCTCGTCACTTCCGTCGGAACGTCGATCTTATGTAAATTTTCCAGCGTCTGGTCAACAGCGACGAAATTCTTTTTGACGACCTCTTCGCCCTTTTTCCCATAGGCCTTTTTGATCGACACCTTAATCGCCTCGATCGCTTCTTCTCTTGGAAGCACGCCCGAGATCGCGAAGAAACAAGTCTGCATGATCGTGTTGATACGCGACCCCATGCCGGTTTCGCGCGCGACATGATAAGCGTCGATCGCGTAGAATTCACATTTCTTATCGATGATCTGCCGCTGGACTTCTTTAGGAAGTTTATCCCACGTCTCATCCTTGGCAAACGGGCTGTTCAAAAGGAACACACCGCCCTCGACGAGAGTTCCAAGAATATCGTAGCGTTCGAGAAAGGCGAACGAATGGCAGCCAACGAAATTCGCGTGACTGACAAGATACGGCGCGTGGATCGGCTGAGGGCCGAAACGCAAGTGGGAAACAGTGACCGACCCGGACTTCTTGGAGTCATAAACGAAATATCCCTGCGCGTAGTTCGGTGTGTTCTCCCCGATGATCTTGATCGAGCTCTTGTTGGCACCGACGGTCCCGTCGGAACCGAGGCCGAAGAACACGGCGCGCACGCCGTCGTCGTTCTCGGTCGTGAAGTTCGGATCATAATCCAAACTCATCTGAGTGACGTCGTCGTTAATACCGATAGTAAAATGACGTTTAGGGCCATCTTTAGCAATCTCGTCAAAGACGCCTTTGACCATCGCCGGCGTGAACTCCTTAGACGATAAACCATAACGCCCACCGATAATCGTGGGCATTGTTTTAAATTTCCTGGATTTGTCACTCTCAAAGACGGCGTTGACGACGTCCTGGTAAAGAGGCTCGCCGATGCTGCCGGGCTCTTTGGTGCGGTCTAAGACAGCAATCGCTTTCGTCGTCTCCGGTAAGGCATCGATAAAGTTTTCAACGGCAAACGGACGGTAAAGACGAACCTTCAGAACCCCAACTTTCTCTCCTTGTTGCGAGAGGAAATCGACGGTATCCTGGACGGTCTCGGCGCCGGACCCCATAATGATAATAATGCGCTCGGCATCTTTCGGCCCGTGATAGCCAAAAAGATTGTATTGGCGTCCGGTCAGTTCGGCAAATTTGTCCATCGTTTTTTGAACGATCTGCGGGCACGCATTGTAATACGGATTGACCGACTCCCTGGCCTGAAAGTAGACATCAGGGTTTTGGGCCGTTCCGCGAAGAACCGGGCGGTCCGGAGACAAAGACCTGGAACGATGCTCATAGACAAACTTGTCGTCGATCATCGCGCGGATATCATCTTCAGTCAGTTGCTCGATCTTGGAAACTTCATGGGAGGTGCGAAATCCGTCGAAGAAATGGACGAACGGAATGCGGGCCTCAAGAGTCGCCGCGTGGGCGATCAAGGCAAAATCCATGACTTCCTGGACGCAATTTGAGGAAAGCATCGCGTATCCAGTCGCGCGCGCCGCCATGACGTCGGAATGGTCACCGAAGATGGACAGCGCCTGCGCGGCTAAAGAGCGCGCCGCAACGTGAAATACCGTCGGAGTTAACTCGCCGGCGATCTTGTACATGTTCGGGATCATCAAAAGCAGCCCTTGCGAGGCCGTAAAGGTTGTCGATAAAGCACCTGCTTGAAGAACCCCGTGAATAGCGCCGGCCGCGCCACCTTCGC
>DAOWBD010000080.1 GCA_030634235.1 Candidatus Omnitrophota bacterium
GAATCGTCGTCAGCGTATAACTATAGAGTTCGATCTGTGAATAAAGATCATCCTTGACCTTCTGATCGATCTGTGAGATTGCAAGGGTTGTTAATGAGAAAAATGTCAAAAGCGAGATGAAGATGATAAAAAACTTTTTCAGCATTAAGGATCCTCCTTTAGGTATCAATATTAGACTAATGCTTTTTTGATCAGTTCGCCAATCTTTTTCGGGTTTGCTTTGCCCTGGGTCTTGCGCATTGCTTGTCCGATGAGAAAGCCGATGGCGCTTTCCTTTCCGCTACGGATCTGCTCGGCGATATCTTGGTGTTCATCAATCAGTTCCCTGACGAGTTTCTCTAAAGTGCTGTCATCGGAAACCTGGGCCAATCCTTTTTCCTCTATGATTGTATCAACGCTGTGTCCAGTATCAATCATAAATGTTAAAACATCCTTTCCGGCTAAATTGCTCAAGGTTCCCTCATCGACCTTGCTGATGAGAGCGGCAAAATCTTCCGGTTTTAAATTGATCTCGAGTAGCCCGGCTTTACGGGCGTTAAGCTCTTTCATCAATGCCCCGTTAATCCAGTTGCAGATCTTTTTAGTATCTTTGTAATACTTGCTGCATTGTTCGAAGAACGCGGCAAGATCAGGATCCTGGACGAGAATATTGGCATCATAAGCTGCAAGCGTGTATTGTTCGATGAGACGTTCCCGCTTTTTTTCCGGAAGTTCCGGCAGCGATTGTTTTGCGATTTCGATAGAGGCATCTTCTATCATGATAGGAACCAGATCAGGTTCGGGGAAATATCGGTAATCATGCGCTTCTTCTTTGCTGCGCATTGTAAAGGTCATGCCGCGCGCCTCGTCTCAAAGTCGTGTTTCCTGAACGATTGTCTGCCCCGATTCGAGGGCCGCCTCGTGACGGTTGATCTCATGCTCGAGCCCGGCTTTCACGGCCTTAAAGGAATTCATGTTTTTTAATTCGGTCTTTGTCCCGAGTTTTGTCTCCCCTATTAGACGGATCGAAATATTCGCGTCGCAGCGTAGACTCCCTTTCTCCATGTCGCAGTCCGAGACATTTAGGTATTGAAGGGTCAGTTTTAGATTCTGCAAATAATTATAGGCCTCTTCGGCAGAGCGCAGATCCGGTTCGGTGACGATCTCCAACAGCGGTGTGCCGGTGCGATTATAATCGACGAGACTGCAGTTGTTCGCGTTGTCGTGGATCAGTTTTCCGGCGTCCTCTTCGAGGTGCGCGCGGTTAATGAGAATCTTTTTCGGTTCTCCGTCGGCGGTTTCGATCATGAGATGTCCGTTACTGCAGATCGGAAGATCGAATTGGGAGATTTGATAGGCCTTCGGGCAGTCCGGATAAAAGTAATTCTTCCGGTCGAATTTGACAAAAGGATTAATCGTGCAGTTGAGCGCGAGCCCGACCTTTATCGCGTATTCCAAAGCCTTCGCGTTGACGACGGGAAGCGCCCCCGGAAGGCCGAGGCAGACCGGACAGGTCAAGGTGTTCGGGGTTTCGCCGAATTTATTTGCGCACCCGCAGAAGATCTTTGTTGCGGTATCGAATTGCAGATGCACTTCCAATCCGATAACGGTTTCGTATTTTCGTGTTGCGGTTGCGGTCATGGTCTATAACTCAACTCTTTGTTTGTGCCACTGTGTATTCTGTTCATAAGTGTAAGCGATACGGAATAACATCTCTTCGGCGAACGGTTTCGTCATGATATGCAAACCGATCGGAAGCTTCTCTTTTGAAAAACCGCACGGTAGAGAAATTGCCGGGATGCCGCTAAGATTTGCCGATACGGTGTAAATGTCTGACAGGTACATGCTTAACGGGTCGTTGACCCTGTCGCCGATTTTGAATGCTGTCGTCGGGGATGTCGGCCCAATGATAGCATCGAAGTCAGCGAAAAGTTTATCAAAATCATTTTTAATGAGCGTCCTCACCTTTAATCCTTTGAGATAATAGGCGTCGTAATAACCGGATGAAAGCGAATACGTCCCGAGCATGATGCGCCGCTTGACCTCCGCGCCAAAACCGACGGCGCGTGTTTCATCGTACATATCCAGGAGCGGGGATTTGCGCGTTTTCTTGGCGAGCTCCCGGATTCCGTATTGGACGCCGTCGTAACGGGCGAGATTCGAGCTGGCCTCCGACGTGGCTGTAATATAGTATGTAGCGATGCCGTAGTCCGTATGCGGCAGGGAAACTTCTTCGAAGGTGGCTCCCTGTTTCTTTAAAACTTCGATGGCTGTCATCACGGCGTCTTTGACTTCCGGGTCTAAGCCCTCGACAAAATATTCTTTTGGGATGCCGATCTTCAGGCCCTTCACGTTATTTTCTAGAGCCTGGGTATAATCCGGTACGGGCATGTCGACGGACGTCGAGTCACGTTCATCGTAGCCGGCAATGATGTTAAGAAGCAACGCGGAGTCGGCCACGTCTTTGGTGATCGGGCCGATCTGGTCAAGGCTTGATGCGAAGGCGATCAGTCCGTAACGCGAGACGCGCCCGTATGTCGGTTTCATTCCGACGACGCCGCAGAATGATGCCGGCTGACGGATCGATCCTCCCGTATCCGATCCAATAGCCCAGATCGCTTCGTTAGCGGCTACCGCCGCGGCGGATCCTCCGCTCGACCCTCCGGGAACACAGTCAAGCTTCCAAGGATTGTGCGTTGTGCCGTAACAGGAATTTTCAGTCGACGACCCCATCGCAAACTCGTCCATATTGGTATTGCCGATGAGGAGCGCGCCGGATTTCTTTAATTTATCAATAACCGTGGCATTGTAGGGGGCCTTAAATCCTTTAAGAATTTTGGAAGAGCATGTGGTCTCCTGGTCGAGAATGCACATGTTATCCTTAATGCCGATCGGAATGGGAACGGATCGCTCATCAGAGGCAGTGGCCACAACTGTGTTCTCATTGATCCGGACATAGGCCTTGACATCCTTCTCCGACTTCTCGATTTGTTCGTGAACAGATCCGAGGATCTCTTGAGGAGTGGCTTTCTTGTTTTTAATGAGGTCGAGGAGTTCGTGGGCTGTGAGTTTATTAAGTTCCATGCTTATTCAATAACCTTTGGGACTTTGAAGGAGCCCTCGTGCTGGTCGACGGAAATTTTAAGGGATTCTTGCTGGGTTAAAGATGGCCTGACAGTATCCTCCCGGTAGACATTTTTGAGGGGTAAAACATGGCTTGTCGGTTGGACATCAGTGACATCTAGGGTGTCGAGTTTATTGATATAGTCGAGGATCTTCTCAAGGTCTTTTGTTAGGCGGTTGGCTTCCTCGTCTTTGAGGTGGATACGGGCAAGCCCGGCAACATATTGAACATCTTTTTCTGAGATCATGAAGGATCCTTCGGGGCAATAATACTAATAATAATTAGGACATATATTAGCATTATCGCTAAACGATGACAAGGGGAATCTAGCTGAATCTAGCGGATAAAGCATTTCTTAAGGAACGACTAGCACACTGTCAATCAAGTTTTTGACAGTGTACTAGACCAACAGGGATTTAATATCTTCGGGGATCGGGGTTGTTTTAAAATTTTCATTCAGGCTGACAAGTGTGACTTCAGCTTTCAGGATGAGGCGTCCCGTTTTTTTGTCATGAATTTCCTGCTCAAATATGAGACGGGCGGCTGTCGTTTTGATCAATTTAGCGTCACAAACGATGATATCTCCATAACGTGCGGGACTTTCATAACTGATGTTGCATTGGCGCACCGCGTAAAGGAATTTCTTTTGGTGAAAGATCGTAAGATCAAGCCCTCGCTGTTCAAGAAATTCCGTTCGCGCTTCTTCCAGATAATTTAGATATCGGCCGTAATAGACTACTCCGCCGGCATCGGTATCATGATAATAGATCTGTTTTTCCACAAAGATTCTTCATTTCAATGGGTTTCTGTATGTATGTTTCTATCATCTGTTTCATTTGATGTCAAGGATTGGGAAAAGTTTCTCATTTATTTCTTGCAGCAGCTAATTTCTGGTGCTAATTTAATAATAACAAGTAAATTTTTGTTTTTGATGAGACATAACAGTGAAATAGTTCACGATGCCAGGAGACGAGCATGGACGCCCAAGGTTCAGATCATAACTCACTCAAAGATAATGACATGCGATATTTTCCGCGATGGGACGTTAGTGATCCCGTTCTCTACCAGTTAGACGGGGAACGTGAACCCCATGAAGGGCAAACAAAAGATATCAGTTGCGCCGGGGCTTGTATCACAGGTTCCGGCGATGTTTCCCCGCGTCAAAAGATCAAGATGATCGTTGAGCTAGCCGAAGGCATAAAGATCAAGCTTAACGCGCATATCCTCTGGGTCAAGATCGAGAATAATCATTCGGAAATGGGCGTTACTTTTTACGATACCCCTGATGATGTTCAGAACCTGATCCTTCAACATGCCTTTGAACTCGATCGCGACGGATTTCTCAAACAATTGTATAAAGGTTGGGAAAATCCCTGATCTCTGTGTGTTGTCTTTGCATAGATGCCCGAGAGAGCATCCTTGATCCCCTTAATACAGCGAAAAAGAGATCACAGAAATCAATAGGATGAGAATTGTTTATTTATAAAAAACATATTTTGTTTTTCCCCTCTTTTTTTGCTTGGTAGAGGGCCCTGTCTGCTTTTATAGTCAGGTCACGGTGGTCATTATCTCTGCGGTATTTTGCCAGTCCGATGCTTACGGTTGTGGTTTTTTTCAAATTAAGGTTTGCTGTGGCAGTGATGATTTTTTTTGCGACCACCTGCGCCTGAGAAATGTCTGTCTCTGGCAGGATGCATACAAATTCGTCGCCGGCATATCTGCACACGATATCAACAACGCGTGAGCCTTCCTTGAGGATTTTACTTATTTCTTTCAGGAGACAATCACCTTCAAAATGGCCATAAGTGTCATTATAAGATTTAAAATCATCGATATCCATCATTAAGAGACACAACGGCTTTGGATATCGTTTTACTCGACTGATTTCTTTATTTAAACTTCTTACAAAGTATCTGTGATTAAAGAGTCCTGTCAATGAATCCGAGGTTGACAGATATTCCAACTCTCGGTAATAATTGGCATTTTCAATAGCAATAGCGGCCTGGTGCACAATAGTATAGAGGA
>DAOWBD010000082.1 GCA_030634235.1 Candidatus Omnitrophota bacterium
AAAAGGTAGAATATCTGATCGGCATTGATCTTTGACGTCGAGGCCTCGTGTTCTAATATCGCGCGTTTATTTTTCACTTCAATATAGGGAAAGGTGTTCGCGCTGCATTTATTGCCGACAAGCATCGAATCGCATTGCGAATAGTTCCGTGCGCCGTCGGCCGATGGCATGATCTTGACCAGGCCCCGGTAACTATTATTCGACTCATCCGTCGAGATTCCTTTTGAGATGATCGTGCTGCGCGTGTTCTTCCCGATATGGATCATCTTTGTGCCGGTGTCGGCTTCCATGCGGTTATTGGTCAAGGCGACGGAATAAAATTCGCCGACTGAGTTGTCTCCTTGCAGGATGCAGCCAGGGTATTTCCACGTGATAGCGGCGCCCGCTTCAACTTGCGTCCAGGATATCTTGGAATTGTTCCCCGCGCATTTGCCGCGCTTGGTCACGAAATTGTAGATCCCGCCTTTACCCTCTTTATCGCCCGCGTACCAGTTCTGCACGGTCGAATATTTGATCTCAGCATTATTGAGCGCGACCAGCTCGACGACCGCGATATGAAGCTGGTTCTTATCGCGGCTTGGCGCCGTGCAGCCTTCTAGGTAGCTGACATAACTGTTGTCCTCGGCGACGATCAGGGTTCGCTCGAACTGGCCCGAATCAGCCGCGTTAATGCGGAAATAGGTTGATAACTCCAGCGGGCTGCGCACGCCTTTGGGGATATAGCAAAAGGATCCGTCGCTGAAGACCGCGGCATTCAGTGCCGCGAAGAAATTATCGCCGTAAGGAACGACCGACCCTAAATATTTCTTAACAAGTTCCGAATGATTCTTGATGGCCTCGGACATCGAACAAAAGATGATGCCGACCTTGGCTAATTCGGACTGATGCGTCGTGCCGACCGAAACGCTGTCAAAGACCGCGTCGACCGCCACACCCGTCAGGCGCTTCTGCTCGGTCAATGGGATGCCGAGCTTATCAAAGGTCTTGATTAGTTCCGGGTCAACCTTGTCGATGCTTTTGGACTTTCCTGTTGCCTTTTTTGGCGCGTTATAATAACTGATCGCGTTATAGTCTAGGGGAGCGTATTTGAAATTAGCCCAATGCGGCTCGCTCATCTTCAGCCAATGGCGGTAGGCCTTAAGCCGCCAGTCGCACATCCACGCCGGCTCCTTTTTCTTCTCGGAGATCAGGCGGATGACATCTTCGTTTAAGCCCTCCGGAATACGGTCTATCTCGATATCCGTAACGAACCCGTATTTATAATCGCGGTTGGAAAGAGTGTTGCCCTCGATCGTTTCTTTGTTAAACAGTTTTTCTTTTTCGTCTTTGATCATGATTGGTTTGCGTTTAATGGCTTTTGGCGGACGAGTCGATCAGGTCGGAGACCATGATTGTATCAAACAGGTTCTGTATACTTTCGTTTAAGTTGACCATTGCCCGGCTGATGAGACATTTCGACGAGATTTTACATTCGGAGAAATTAGCATGCGCGCAATTTGTGATCTTGATCGGGCCGATGATCATGTCCGAGAGCTCGCGCGTCGAGGTCTTCGAGAGGTCTTTGACGATCTGGTAGCCGCCCTTGGCGCCCTGCGCGGCATTTAAAATGCTGTTTTGCGCCATGATCTGCAGTACGCGCGACGTCGGGTCGAACGGCGTGTGATAAAGATTGCAAATTTCCTTTGCCGACGTTAATTGCCCCGGATTTTTGCTGCTCATGTGCTTCAAGGCGATCAGGGCGTATTCAATTTTTCGGTTCATCTTAAACATTTGTTTTCTTTCCTTATACTTTAGAAGGGATTTGCCGGTGTGACGGTGATCTCCGGGTCGAACTGCTCCTGCAATATTCTCTGGATCGCGGCAAGGGTTCCCATTGTCGCGCTTGGACAGGAACCGCAGGCGCCTTGATAAAATATTTTAAGGTTCTTATTTTCATAACTAATGATTTGAACGTCGCCCCCGTCCATTTGAAGCGCCGGACGGATTGTCTCGGTGAGAATAGCGTTGATTTGATCCAATTCCGTGCTGTTGCCGGTGGCCTCTGGTGCTGCTGTTTGTGCTGCCGGTGTCTGGAAATTGGGATCGTGAGCACCGATCTTTTCGAAGATCGTGGATTCAATTTGTTCCTTAAGAGTATTCCAACCGGCCGAACCGTCCTGTGTTATGGTGATATAATTATCAAAAAAATAAACCTCGCTGATCGATGTGCTCAGATTAAATATGGCCTTCGCGAGAGGATTGCCTTCACATTCCGCCGCACTGGTGTAGGTGTAATTACCCTCCGACTTTACCGGGGTATTTAAGACAAATTTCAACGCATTTGGATTGGGCGTGCTTTGTACATTCAGTTGAGTGTCCATCGTATCTCCTTAAATATTCAGGTTAATATTCGATTTTTTCTAATATTATAACGTAAATTCATTTTAAATACTTTTAAAAATAACTTATATAAGTTTAACCGGATTTCAGGGGAAATCAAGGGTTTTTTGCCCTTAGGCTTTGAGGATATGGTTTGAGGTGACGAATTCGGCGAACGGGAAGGAACAGGTAAAGGCGGGCGATACGGCATTAAGGACATGGGTGCTGTGCTCATCCCCTTCAATGACAAAGTCCTGGACCAGCATCCTCTTCTCTTTATCGAGCAGTTGGGCGCGGATCCCGGGTTTGGTGTATTCCGTGAATCCTTTCGGGTCGATGCCGCCGACCATGGACTGGGCCAGGCCGACAAAGTATTTTCTGTTATATTTTCTGATTTCTTCCACCGCAAGGTTGCGGAACCCGAAAGCATTTGTCAGAAATAGCCGGGCTTCCTGGCTCATGATATCGACAAACTCGCCAAACCTGAAGTTTTTGGAGTAGGTATAATTCTCCCGCCAGAACGCGGGGATGGCGGTCGGGCCGATCTTGATCTCATCAGAAACCGTCTTAGTGAAATGGACGCCGAGAAACGGGTTCTTGAGATTCGGGACCGGATAAATATTGATCTTAACATCCGTTTTGTTCTTCGTATATTTAAGGTAAAGCCCTTTAAACGGGATCATCGTGTATTTGCGTCCGAATCCGAAATCCTGCGCGATCTTGTCGGCATAAAGCCCCGCGCAATTGATAATCTTATCGGCCTGAACGTCGCCCTCATTTGTTTTGATGCCGCCGTCGATCTTTCCTGAATATTTTGTCTGAAATGAAAAATGGACGCCCATCTCCAGCAAATCATCCTTGATGGATGTACACACCTGCTTGGGATCGACGCTTGCTGTATCCGGAGAATAGAGCGCCTTTTTAAAGGTCTTAACGTTCGGTTCATGGTCACGGGCCTGTTGTTCATCGATGATTGCGACGTTTGAACCGTTGCGCTTTCCCCTTCTTTCGAGTTCGTAAAGTTGCTCGAGTTCGCCCTCATTTTGGGCGACGACGAGTTTGCCGCAGTCATTGACGGGAAGGTCTTTGAGCCGGCAATATTCTTTAAGGGCCCTGTTTCCCTCGACGGTGAACTTGGCCTTAAAACTATCGGCGGAGTAATAAAATCCGGCGTGCAGGACACCGCTGTTGCGGCTTGAGGCGTGGGCGGCCTCCTCGTCATCTTTATCGATGACCAGGATGGTGGCCGCGAGCTGGACTTGCTTGATTGCTCGGGCAATCGTTAAGCCGATAATCCCTGAGCCGATAATAATGTATTGGTATTTTGATTTCATTAACCGAAGAATTTATCGCCTACTGCCCAGTTCGAGCCGGGGATCTCATCGATAACGATGTAGGTGTGTTCTTTCGGCTTATTAGCGACAGTTTCGAGCGTGTCGGAAAATTGTTTGGCAATTTCCTCTTTTTGCTCTTTAGTCAATGTGCCGACGAGTTTTAAATTTACATAAGGCATCGCGCTCTCCTTTATTTTTCCAGTAAATAGATCCCGACGTTCGAGAAGAGATTCGGCCGGAAGAGAACCTTCCTGTTGCCGACAATACCGACTTCATTGAGGATATTGATCCCGTTATCTTTACAGAAGTAACGAAAATCCTTGAGGCTTAGGAAACGTAAGTTGGGCGTGTCATACCATTGATGCGGCAGTTCTTTGGTGACGGGAACTCTTCCCTGAAAGAATAGCTGGAAGCGCGCCCGCGAGTGGCAGAAATTCGGAATACCGACGATGACCTTCTTTCCGACGCGAAGCGATTCTAAGATCACCCGCCGCGGATTCAGAACCTGCTGAAGGCTTTCATTGAGGATCACATAATCAAAACGCTTGTTAGAGAAATCAGCTAAGCCGCTGTCGATATCTCCGTGCGATACGGTCAGGCCGCCGGCCACGCACTTGTAGATCGCCTTCTCGTCGATCTCGATGCCGGTCCCGTGACAGTTCTTTTTATCGATCAGAAGCGACAGCAGGGTCCCGTCGCCGCAGCCGAGGTCCAGCACTTTCGAGTTCGGCTCGACAAGCTCGACGATCACTTGGTGGTCGAAACGCGGATTGTCTTTATTGTCAGTCATGATTAACGCTCTTGTACATTCTGTTTAAAAAATGTGTGATGATCGCCGACAGTCCCTCGACTTCCACCAAAAAGGCGTCGTGTCCGTAGCTGCTGTCGATCTTGATGTCGGAGACGTCGAGGTCATTGGCCTTAAGGGCCTTGACCATGGCCTTTGATTGATGTGACGGATACAGCCAATCCGACGAGAACGAAACGACCATGAAACTCGCCTTCGCCGGAGCGAACGCGTCCTTCAAGTTCCCGTCCTCGGCGAGATTAAAATAATCGAGCGCCTTTGATAAATACAGATACGAGTTCGCGTCAAACCTCTGCACGAAACTGTCTCCGCGGTATTTAAGGTAACTCTCGACTTCAAAGTCGTTCGAGAAATCATAGCCCAGGCGTTCCTTGCTGATGAGCTTTCGCCCGAACTTCTCTTCCATCGAAGTTTCACTCATATAGGTAATATGACCGATCATGCGCGCAAGCGCCAATCCTCGTGCGGGAATGGTCTTGCCATAATAGTCTCCGTCTTGCCAATCGGGATCCGCCATGATCGCCTGGCGCGCGACTTCCTGCAGCGCGATCTGCTGGGCGCTGTGGCGCGTATT
>DAOWBD010000069.1 GCA_030634235.1 Candidatus Omnitrophota bacterium
ATGAACACAAAAACAAAGCTGATATACGCCAGAAAAAAGTTCACAACAGGGCCGTTTAAAACGACCAGAGAGCGGTGGCCGACCGGTTGTGAATAAAATTCCCCTGGGGCTCCCTTACACTCCATACGGTCATCCCCGGCCATCTTGACATACCCGCCGAGAGGAATTGCATTGATCATATACGTCGTTCCGTTATAGACCTTGGAAAAAAGTGTCGGGCCAAAACCCAATGCAAACCGCTGGACATCAACGCCAAGACGTTTCGCCGTAATAAAATGTCCCCACTCATGAACAATGATGAGCACGCTTAAAAAAGCGATAAACACAGCCCCGCTCTGAACACCTGAAATAATATTTCCTATCATAGTCTTTCCCTAATAAGCCCTTCCGTTTCCTGCCGGGCCCATCGATCGGCTTCTAATATTTTTTTAAGCGTCGAATCCGTCGTTACTTTGTGGCGGCAAACAATTTTTTCAACGATCCGGAAAATATCTGAAAACTTGATCCGTTTATTGAGAAAAGCATCGACCGCGATCTCATCAGCCGCATTCAACACACTCGGTAATGTCCCTCCACAATGCCCGACATGGATCGCGAGAGCTAAAGAAGGAAACTTTTTCAAGTCTGGCTTCCGGAAATTGAATTGCCCCACTTCAAAGAAATTAGTGGGCTTCAATCCGGATTCCAGGCGCTCCGGATACGTCAGCGCGTACTGAATCGGCAAACGCATGTCGGTTATGCTCAACTGAGCGATGATCGATCCATCCTTGAATTCTGCCATCGAGTGAATGATCGCCTCAGGATGAATAACAACCTGGATCTGATCCATCGAAAGTTGGAATAAAACTTTCGCCTCGATAATTTCAAAGCCCTTATTCATCAGCGTCGCGGAATCAACCGTGATCTTCTTCCCCATTTTCCAACGCGGATGGTCGAGGATCTGGCCAACAGACAGCCGGTCGAATCGTGACTTCGGCACGTTGAGCAATGCCCCACCGGAAGCCGTTAAAAGAACTTTCTTTAGTTCGCTGCGGTTTCTTCCCTCTAAACATTGAAAAATCGCGCTTTGCTCACTGTCAACGGGAATGATCATCGCCTTATGTCGTTTCGCTTCCTTCATAAGGATATCCCCGGCGATCACAAGGGCCTCTTTGTTAGCCGGAGCAACGATCTTCCCAGCACGAACCGCGCTTAAAAACGGCCTTAAGGCCGCGCTTCCGCGCATGGCAATCACAACAATATCGACAGACCGCAAAGCAACCAGGCCCTCAAGGTCTTCCTCTACATTAAGAATGCGTATTCGTCGCCCTCCGACATTCCCTTTAAGATACGCCACGCCCTTGGCGTTGGCAGCAACATAGGCAGGCGAAAACTTTTTGATCTGACGCTCAAGCAGTTTAAAATTATTATACGCGGTCAATCCGACAACTTTGAATTTATCCGGAAAACGCTCAATAACTTTTAGCGTGCTGATTCCAATTGACCCCGTCGATCCGAGGATAACAACTTTTTTAAGGCCCATTTTTTATTAAGATCTGTGCCATATAAAAATAGAACACCGGCGCCGAAAATAAAAGGCTGTCAATCGCATCCAACACACCGCCCAAGGCCGGCAACAATTTCCCTGAGTCCTTAACATTACAGTCGCGCTTAATGAGAGATTCAGACATGTCGCCAAGTTGCCCGATCCCGCCAAAAAAGAAACCAATAAAAGCCACATGAATAATAGAAAGATTCAGTTCAGCCGGAAGCAAAGCTCTAGAAAGCACTGCCGCAAGCGCGCTAAACAAAAAACTCCCGACACTTCCCTCGATCGTTTTGTTAGGACTGACCCTCGGCAATAATGGGTGCTTCCCTATCTTGCTGCCGATCAATAACGCGCCCATATCTCCGCATTTTGTGACCAACAGAATAAATCCGAGGAGCTTGATACCCCCAGCACCGGGAATAAGAAACCTGATCTTGATCAAGAAACTAAAGAACCATGAGACATACAGAACGCCAAAGAGTGTTGTCGAAATACCGACGATCGCATTGGTATTGTCCCGGCGGTTTAATTGTAAAATGAAGATTAAAAGAAGGACCAGAACAATAAAGAGCAACTCCCATCTTTTTGTCGGCTCAAATTGAAAAAAGATGGACAACGGGATCATTATCCCGAAGATAATCCCGGTATAGCTATAAATGGGAATGCCTTTTTTCTTAATCAAATAAAAGAACTCATAAAGCCCGCCGATCGTTAAAGCTAAAAGCACAATAATAAACACCCACCTGTTCAAGACAGCGCAAATGCTTAGCGAAATCATAATCGTCGAACTTACCAGGCGGTCTCTACTCATTCGATTACCCTTCTGTAGCCAGTTTACCGAACCGTCTTTCCCGTCTTTGATAATCAAAGATAGCTTTTTTGAATTCTTCTGTGTTAAAGTCCGGCCAGAATTTTTTTGTAAAATAAAATTCCGCATACGATAGCTGCCATAAAAGAAAATTGCTGATCCGCTGTTCGCCCGAGGTCCGAATCAAAAGGTCGGGATCAGGAAGCCCGTTGGTATACAACGACCGGCTTATCGTATCCTCACAAATATCCTCGACATTTAGTTGTCCCGACCGGACCGATTCAGCAATACTCTTGACCGCATCAATGATCTCAAGACGAGAACCATAATTAAATGCTAAATTGACGATTAGCCCTGTATTGTTCTTTGTTTCCTCAATAACAGCCGCGATCGTTTCATAAAGAGTTTTCGGAACCCTTTCCTTCCGACCGATCATTCTCAACTGGATATTATCATTCTTTAACTTCTGAAGTTTCTTATCAAGAACAGCTGTCAGGATGCTCATAATAAGGGAAACCTCATTTTCCGGACGGCCCCAGTTCTCGGTCGAAAATGTGAACAACGTGACCACTTCAATGCCCATTTCCTGCGCCGCATCAATAATCTCCTCAACTCGCCGGACACCTTCGATATGACCCTTAGCCCTTGAAAATGATTGGCTCTCTGCCCAACGGCCATTGCCATCCATAATGATCGCAACATGCCTTGGGACTTTTTCTTTATCAATCTGTTCGGACATACCTGCCTGCTCCGTTCCTGTACAAATAAAATGGGGGATGACCCATCCCCCATTAGAAAACCCAGCAAACCATAGAAACGTATTACTTAATTCATCACATTAACTCACATTCCCCTCTACAAAGAAAACTATAAGGTAGAACACTCAGTCCAATGATCACATCGGCAATACAAGCGATTGCAGCTCCTCGATCCTTTTATCAAGGTTCTTCTTGATCGCGGCTGCTTTATCTAAACGCATTTTCAGATCTTCGTTAACGGCCCTGGTTTTGTTAAGGACATCTTCCATCTGAGCAACTTTATCCTGGGCCCTTTTCACCTCATCCGTTAACGAGCTAACCTTCTGTTTCGTTTTCTGAAGATCCTCTTCAAAAACCAGACGTTTGTAACGTTCACTGTTGAGTTTCTCTTCCGCATAACCAGCATCCTGGCTATAACGTATCGCTAAACCACAACTTAAAACGAGCAACACAATTACAAATCCAATTAATACTATTCTCATTTTCGCCTTACCTCGAGTAATAAGTGATTAATAATAAAAGGCCCTTACCTGCCTGGCATCGTCTTAGGTAAAATAACGATCTCGACGCGGCGGTTATCCTGTTTCCCCGCTTTCGTTGCATTGGATGCAACGGGCCGGAATTCACCATATCCGGTTGCCGACAAGCGCTTCGGACTGATCCCTTCATTATCTTCAAGGTGATGCAAAACGCTTAACGCTCTGGCTGTTGATAATTCCCAATTCGACTTCCATCCGGAATGCGTGATCGGCACATTATCCGTATGTCCTTCGATCCCAACGTTCAAATCAGAAACGGTAGTTTTTAGGACAGAAGCAACTTTCTCCAGTTTACTTAATGAATCAACGCGAAGATCGGCTTTTCCGGAAGCAAACAGAACTTCAGATACGAAAGTAATGACCAGGCCCTTATCAAGCATATCAATTTGAACCTCATCATCATCGATTTCGGAACTTAAGCGTGATTCCAGCTCCTGCTTTGCCCGCTCCAAATCGGTCAATTGGCTCTTCAATTGGGAGATCTTCTCAACATCAGAACGTCTACCTTTTTGAAAAATTAAGGTGCATCCGCTTAAAGAAATACTTATAGAAACAACCATCACCAACGAAAGAAATTTCAAAAAATGTTTATGCATGCTCTCTCCTCCTTTTAGAATAACTCACAGTATCATAGGCAGAATTTAAAGTCAAGAAAATTATACCAACTCAGTGCCCTGCAATAAGATAGGTTCCTAACGAACAATAATTTGATCCCGTTTTGTTCCGATCGAGATATACTTAACCCCGACTTTTAAAAGCTGCTCAAGGCATTTGATATAATTCCGCGCATTTCGGGGAAGTTTCTGATAAGAACGTATCCCGCTTGTTGGTGACATCCACCCATCCACTTCCTCGTAAATCGGTTTTGCCTTGCTTAGAACCTCGAAATCCGTTGGAAAATCCTTATAGACCTTCCCCCGATATCGATACCCCGTGCATATCTTTATTTTCTTAAGATCATCAAGAACATCCAGCTTCATGATCGCAAGATCAGAAATGCCATTGACGATGACCGCGTACCTGACAAGGACGCTGTCAAACCAGCCACAACGACGCGGGCGACCTGTCGTTGCCCCAAACTCATTACCTTTCGTCCGGATTTCTTCCATAAGACGTGTCGAGAATTCTGTCGGGAAAGGCCCTTCGCCAACACGCGTCGTATACGCCTTAACGCACGCAATCGCCTTATCAATCTTTGTCGGCGCAATACCGCTCCCAACACAAACACCCCCAACGATCGAGTTTGAGGATGTGACGAAAGGATACGTCCCAAAATCAATATCAAGAAAGGTCCCTTGGGCCCCCTCAAAAAGAATCGATTTCTTCTTATCGATAGCCCGATTAAGGTACAACATCGTGTCACATATGTACGGCGCTAATTTCTTCCCGTACGCTAAATATTCCTTATAAACACCGTCGAAAGAATACGCCTTATGGTTAAAGACCTTTTGGAAAACTTCATTCTTCTCTCTAAGATTATCCTCTAACTTTGCCCTGAGAACCCGGGGATTGAGCAGATCGACCATCCGAATGCCGCAGCGGGTAACCTTATCAGCATAACACGGGCCGATCCCGCGTCCTGTCGTGCCGATCTTATTTTTTCGCTTCGTCTCCCGCAATCCGTCTAAAACCCGATGGTACGGCATCACCACATGGCATCGATCAGATATCTTTAAACGTTTCGACGTAACATTCAATCCCCTCTTCTCTAAAGCCTTGATCTCCTCTAGCAACGCAAGCGGGTCAACAACAACCCCATTGCCGATCACGCAAACCTTACCTTTATGCAGGATCGCCGAGGGAAGCAAGTGAAAAACATACTCCTTGTCTCCGACAACAACCGTGTGGCCGGCATTATTCCCACCCTGATACCTGACCGTTACGTCCATATCCATGGAAATAATATCAATAAGTTTTCCTTTTCCTTCATCGCCCCATTGGGCTCCCATTACAACAAGATTCATTAGACTCCTCTCTCCAATTTGATCACACTAATTTCTTGCGATCGTGCAAAACATGTTAGCATTCATCGTTTATATATTATAATCACTGTCTTCGTCACTACGAACTTAGAAGAAAATACCCTAATCCGACACCAACAGATAAAAACAAAGCAGACAATATTGTCTTGTAGTATAAAATCGCTTTTTTCTTTTTTCTTGCCATGTTTAAGCAAAGAACCGCGGCCCACGCAACAACTAAAGGCCATGTCGAAGCAACGGCATATTGAAAAAAAGATGCTAAG